>DASSTH010000237.1:0-13734 GCA_035708025.1 Nakamurella sp.
ATGGCGGCGTTCCTGTACCGCTACCAGAATCCCGGAACCCCGGCGCCGGCCTGCCAGGCCGCCCCGTTCCCGGACGTGCCGGCCGCCAGCACCTTCTGCCCGCAGATCGCCTGGCTGGCCGGGCAGGGCATCACCGGCGGCAACGCCGCCGGGATGTTCCAACCCACCCAGGCCGTCACCCGGCAGTCCATGGCCGCCTTCCTGTACCGGTTCGCCAACCCCGGCGCCGACAAGCCCAGCTGCACCACCGCACCGTTCCCGGACGTGCCCCCCGTGGACAACCCGTTCTGCGGCGAGATCGACTGGCTGGCCAACTCAGGCATCACCGGCGGCTACACCGACGGCACCTACCGGCCCACCACGGTGATCTCCCGGCAGTCCATGGCCGCGTTCCTGCACCGGCTGGACCAGCTACCGACCTGACGGGCCGATGACCCTGCTCGACGGGTCGCCGGGCCAACCGGGCCGACCGGGTCGACCGGGCCGACTGGGCCGACCGGGCCGACCGGGCCGACCGGGCCGTCAGCGTCCCGCGCCGCCGCCGGTCAGCAACCCGGCGATCCGCGCGGCCAGGTCCTCGTCACCGCCGGTGATCTCCAGCAGTTTGTCGCGAGACCGCAGGCCACCGACGATCCGCACGTCGCGGGCGCGCACGCCGAGCGCGTCCGCGACCGCCGCGCACACCGCGGCATTGGCCTTGCCGTCCACCGCCGGCGCGGCGACCGCGACCACCAACGATCCTCCGCCGGGATCGCCGTCACCGGATCCGCGGCCGGGATCGCCGTCACCGGATCCGCGGCCGGGGTTCCGGTCACCGCCGGGGCCGGGGCTCCCGTCACCGGACGCCACGTCGCCCGGCCCCTGCCACCGCCCGCCGACGGCGGTCCGGCGGGCGCCCGGCCGCACTCGCACCCGCACCCGCACCGGCGCCGTCACGCCGGATTCCCCGTCACCGTCGCACCTCCGAGCACCTCGCTGTCTGCGACAATCGCAGGCGATGCACCGCTTCCAAAGCCGCACCGCCCTCGTCACCGGTGGCGCCCACGGTATCGGCCTGGCCACCGCTCGCCGGCTGATCGACGAGGGTGCCCGGGTGGCGATCGCCGATGTGGACGAGGCTGCCATGACGGCGGCACTCGCCAATCATCCGGAGCCGCCGGAGACGATGGTCACGGTCCGCTGCGACGTGACAGACCCCGCCTCGGTCGATGACGCCATCGACGAGTGTGCCCGGCGGTTCGGCGCCATCGACGTGCTGGTACACACGGCCGGTGGGGACCGCGGTGGTCCGGCGGGCGCGTTGGACGAGAGCACCTGGCATGACTTGCTGGATTTCAACCTGGTGGGCACGGTCCGCTGCCTGCGGGCCGCGTTGCCGCACCTGATCGGATCCCGGTTCGGCGGCAACGCCGTGGTGATCGGATCGGTCAACGGGCTGATCCCGCTGGGCAGCTATCCGTACTCGGCGGCGAAGGCCGGTCTGGACATCCTGATCGCCAACCTCGCCGCGCAGCACGGGCCGCGCGGCGTGCGGTTCAACCTGGTCGCGCCCGGAACCGTCCGCACCCGGGTGTGGGACGACCAACCGGACTCGCTGCGGCGGATGACCACGCTGTACCCGCTGGGACGGGTCGCGGAGCCGGCCGACATCGCCGCGGCGGTCGCCTTCCTGGCCTCCGACGACGCCGCCTGGATCACCGGCATCACCATGCCGGTGGACGGCGGGCTGCTGACCCGTGGTCTGCTGCCGCCCCGCGAAGCCTGACGCCCGTCCCGCAGGCGGATCGGCGGCGACGGTGTTCCTGCGGGTTCCATGCGGGCCGACCGTCAGCTGGTGACGTCCTTGCCGGCGAACCGCGCCCAGGCCGCCAGCCAGCACACCACCGCGTAGCAGCCGGCCGCCAGCACGCCGTGCCCCAGATGCCCCCACGCGACCGGGTCGCGCAGCACGTCGCCGAAGTCGGTCCAGCGGTGCGTGAGCAACCACGGGCCCAACCAGTCCAGCTGCGGGATGGAGTCCAGGATGAACATCCCCACGGTCAGCACCACGACAGCGACCATCGCCGCGATGGGCTGCTCGGTCAGCGTGGATAGGAACAGCCCGATCGCGCCGAGCGCCGCGAACTGCACCGCCAGGTACAGCGTGGCACCGGCCACCCGCAGCAGGCCGTCACCGAGGCCCGTCTGCGTCCCGGACAGCAGCGTCATGCTGCCACCCGGGAACAGCGCGAGTCCGATGATCGCCCCCACCACGCTGACCAGGGCGGTGGCGAGCAGCGCGAAGATGACGATCGCGGCGTACTTCACCGCCAGCATGCGGGTCCGCCCGACGGGCACCGCCAGCAGGTACCGCAGCGTGCCCAGGTTCGCCTCGCCGGCGATCGAGTCGCCGGAGATCACCGCGACCGCCAGCGGCAGGAACAGCGTCAGCTCCACCGTCAGTGCGGCCAGCGGCACGAACAGTCCGTTGCCGGTGATGGCGCCGAAGAACGCCGGCCCGTCACCGCCCGGCCCGGGCGCGGAGACCTTGACCGCCACCGCGATGATCACCGGTACCACCGCGAGCACCAGCAGTCCGGCCTGGTTGCGGCGCCGGCCGAAGATCAGCCGCAGTTCGGAGCGCAGCAACCGGGTGGACGGGTGGCGCGGCACGAGCCGGAGCGTGGCCGCGGCTGAGCCGGCGCCGGCCACGCCACCGCCGGCCGCGCCGTCAGCCGTTCGGTCTGTGACGTCACTGCCATCGCTGCCATCCCTGCCGGCGACGGTGACGGGGACCGCGGATGCCGCCTTGGCGGTGTGATCGAGCGGTGCCGCGCTGTCGGTGCCGGTGGTCGGGTCAGCCGTTGACATCGAAGCCCTCCCCGGTCAGCGACACGAACAGCTCCTCCAGGCTCGGGCGGTCGATGGCGAAGCCCAGCACCGGGATCCCGGCCCGCACCAGGGCCGGCACGATCGATTCCGCCGGGACGTCGCCGACGGCCCCGGAGGCGGTGCCGGCGTCGGCGGCGACCTCGGTCAGGCCCAGTTCGGACAGCACGCGGGCCGCCTCGGCCGCCCGCGGGGTCTGCACCCTCGCCCGCTGCGCACCGCCGATCCGCACCTGCGCGACCGTGCCCTGGGCCACCAGCGAGCCGGCGTTCATCACCCCCACGTGCGTGCACACCTGCTCCACCTCCGACAGCAGGTGGCTGGATACCAGCACCGTGGTGCCCTCCGCGTTCAGCGACCCGATCAGGGCGCGCACCTCTCGGGTGCCCTGCGGATCCAGCCCGTTGGTGGGCTCGTCGAGGATCAGCAGCCGACGCGGCATCAGCAGCGGCGCGGCGATCGCCAGCCGCTGGCGCATGCCCAGCGAGTAGGCCCGGTAGTGCTTGTTCGCCGCGGGCAGCAGCCCGACCCGGTCCAGCGCCGCGTCGATCCGGCGCCGCGCGGTGGCCGGGTCGGCGTACCGGTCGGCGGCGTCCAGCCGGGCCAGGTTGGCCCGCCCGGACAGGTAGGGGTGGAATGCCGGCCCCTCCACCAGCGACCCCACCCGTGGCAACGCCCGGCCCGACTGTTCGGGCATCGGCATCCCCAGCAGCCGGTGGCTGCCCTCCGTGGGCCGCACCAGCGCGAGCAGCATCCGGATGGTGGTGGTCTTGCCCGAGCCGTTGGGCCCGAGGAAGCCGAACACCGAGCCGGTCGGGACCGTGAGGTCGATGTGGTCGACGGCCAGGTGGCGCCGGAACCGTTTGGTCAACCCGCTGGTGACGATCGCCGCACCGTCCTCGGGTGCCGCCGCGCTGGTCATGCGGAACCGAGCGCCTGGTACAGCAGATCCGGCGCCACCGCGCCGACCGCCAGCCGGCCGTCGTCGGTGATCACGGCGGAAAGCAGTGACGAGCGCAGCAGCCGGCCGGAGCCCCACGACCCGGACACCCGGGGCAGCGCGGCCAGCACCCGGCCCAGCGGGTTGCCCGGGTGTTGCTCGGCGGGCCGGCCCGTCCCGGCGCCGGGAAGCACCGCACCCAGGTCGTCGTCCGCACCGGTGACCAGCACGCTGGTCCAGCCCGAGCCGACGATCTTCCGTGCCGCGGCGGCCCCGCCGGCGTGCGGCCGGGGGACGGCGGTCCCGCTGTCGGGCGGACGGTGCTCGCCGCGGCCCGCCTCGTCGACGGTGGCGCCCGGCGGTGGGTGGAAGGCGAACTGCGCCGGGTCCGGCCGGGAGAAGTCGACCGAGGTGAAGCCGATCTGGAACGCCGGGTCGGCCTGCCCGTCGGCGTACACCTGCACCCGCAGCGGGACGTGCTCGGCGGCGTCGATGGCGATGCGCACCTGCGCCACCAGGGAGCGGTCGTCCCGCGGGCGCAGCACCAGTTCGTGGGCCGCCCGGCCGGCCACCGTCACCGCCGGCCCGGTGCTCACCGCGGTGGACGGCGAGATGGCCCGCAGGGCCAGAGCGGCGGCTTGCTGCGGGCTCATCGGCAGGCCGGTGCCCGGCGGCCCCGTCACCGACGATCCGTGCGTCGCCGCCGGCTGCCGCTCCGGCAGCGTGCGGTGGGTGGCCGTATTACTGGTGCTGGACCAGATCCAGAGGTCCGGGCCGTTGCGAATGATGTCCGACTCGCCGAGCGAGCCCAGCAGCGCCAGCCGGATCTGCTGCGGTCCGCTGTACCACAGCCGCAGGGTGTGCGTGCCGGAGATCAAGGCGGTCAGGTCGGAGCTGCCCATGCCGCCGGGCAGCGGCGACGTGCCGATGGACGGTAGCTCGGGGATGCCCAGGTCGGAGGTCTGCACCACCGTGCCGGACAGGCCGGTGATCTCCGAGGCGTGCACGTCGGCCACCAGTTGGGCGGCGCTGCGAGCCGGCAGCGGCGTGCCGGCCGCACCGGCGGTGACGGTACCGACGACGGCCCCACCGCCGATCAACAGCGCGGCCACGGCCACCGGCACGGCCCACCGGACGGCCGGGGTGCGATGCAGGATGCTCATGCCGCCAGTGTTCGCCGCAGGGCCTGAGACCTCGCTGAGAGAACTCGGGTTGCCGAGGCGATGCGAGGGATTCCGGCGGCGATGTTGGCGGCGATGCTGAGGCCACGCTGAGAAAACCGGACTGCCGGGGCGACCTGAGGCGCCATCGATCGCCGATGGTGATCGCTGCGGGCCGCGCCGTGCCAGGCTTGATGGCGTGCGGGTGCTGGTGGTGGAGGACGAGCAGCGGCTGGCCGCGGCGCTGCGTCGCGGGCTGACCGCCGAGGGTTTCGTGGTGGAGATCGCCACCACCGGCCCGGACGGTCTGGCGGCCGCGCGCACCGGCGGGCACGACGCGGTGCTGCTCGATGTGATGCTGCCGCAGCTGTCCGGCTACGAGGTGGTGCGCCGGCTGCGGCGGGAGGGCAACTGGGTGCCGGTCATGCTGGTGACCGCCAAGGACGGCGAGCACGACGAGGCCGACGGGCTGGACTGCGGCGCGGACGACTACCTCATCAAGCCGTTCTCCTTCGTGGTGCTGCTGGCCAGGCTGCGGGCGATGCTGCGGCGCCGCCCGGTCCCCCGGCCCACGGTGCTGACCGCCGGGGCCGTGGAACTGGATCCGGCGAGCCATCAGGTGCGCTACGCCGGGTCGCCGGTCCGGCTCACCTCCCGCGAGTTCGCCCTGCTGGAGTACCTGCTGCGGCAGGCCGGCCGGGTGGTGAGCAAGACCGAGCTGCTGGATCACGTGTGGGACGCCGCGCAGGACACCGACCCGAATCTGGTGGAGGTCTACATCGGTTACCTGCGCCGCAAACTGGCTCCCGAGGTGGTGCACACCGTGCGGGGCGCCGGATACCGGCTGGGCGAGTGAGCCGGTCGCCGGTGACAGCGGCCGGATCCCCGCTCGCCCGGTTCCGCCGGCTGGGGCTGCGCACCCGGCTGATGATCATCGGCGTCGCCGGACTGGTGATCGCGCTGGTGGTCGGCGGGTTCGTGCTCTACGGCACGCTGCGGCTGTCCGTCACCCGGGCGCTGGACGACCAGGCACGGGCGGCCGCCGCCCAGGTCGTGGCCATGGTCGACTCCGGCACGGTGCCCGACCCGCTTCCGGTGTCCGGCGTGCAGGTGGTCCAGGTGGTGGACGAGCACAACCGGGTGCTGGACGGGTCGGTGGGCGCCGACCGGTTGACCGCGTTGCTGCATCCGGACGAGATCGCGTCCGCGGTCGGTGGCTCGGCGATCACCGTCCCGGGATCCCGGGCGGGGCTGTCCGGGCCGCTGCGGGTGGTCGCCGAACGGGCCGGAACGGCGGCCGAACCGCGCGTGGTGATCGCGGCCGTGCCGGTGTCCGACATCGCCAACGGCACCGCGGCCCTGCGCACCGCCCTGCTGATCGCGTTCCCGCTGCTGCTGGTGGTGCTGGCGGCCATCGCCTGGTTCGTGATCGGCTGGACGCTCCGCCCGGTGGAGGAACTGCGCGCCGCGGCCGAGCGGATCGGCGGCACCGGCCGGGACGAGCGGTTGCCGGTCCCGGCGTCGCAGGATGAGATCCGGTCGCTGGCCGAGACGCTGAACACCATGCTGTTTCGGCTGGCCGCGGCCCGCGCCCGGCAGCGGGACTTCGTGGCCGACGCCGCGCACGAACTGCGCAGTCCGCTGGCGAGTATCCGCACCCAGCTGGAGGTCTCGCACCATCTCGGGGACGACGGCGCCCTGGCCACCGACCAGATCACCGACCTGCTCACCGACGTGCTCCGGCTGTCGCGAATCGTGGAGGACCTACTGCTGCTGGCCCGCGCCGACGCCGACGGCGGTCGCCCACCGCGGCCCCGGACGATCGAGGTGCGTGCCCTGCTCGGCGACGTCGCGAACGGGCTCTCCAGCCAGCGGAGCAGGATCGCGGCGGACTCGTTGCCGCCGGTGCGGGTGGCCGACGGCGAGCCGGTCGAGGTGTCAGCCGACCCGGAGGAACTACGAAGGGCGGTGACGAATCTCGTGGACAACGCGGTGCGCTACGCCCGCACCGAGGTGGTGCTGGATGCGCGCCGCATCGGTGACCACGTCACCGTCTCGGTGACCGACGACGGCCCGGGCATCGAGCCGGCCGACCGGGAGCGGGTTTTCGACCGCTTCACCCGGCTGGACCAGGCCAGGGGCCGGGACACCGGGGGCAGCGGTCTGGGACTGGCGATCGTGCGGGAGCTGGTCCGCCGGGGCGGGGGCACGGTGGCCTTCCACGATGCGGACCCGCCGTGGACGCTGCGCGCCGACATCGAGCTTCCGGCGCCGCGCCCCACCGTCCACTGAACCGTGGCGCTCGGTTGTGGCCCCCGAAGCGAGCGCCACGGTTCACTCGATGCGTGAGCGCCGGTCGATCGGCCCCGGCGCCGCAGTTCCGATGACGGGGCGCCGGTCAGTCGGCCCGCGTCACCGCGACCCGCACGGTCTCCCCGTCACCAACCGTGCCGGTGCTGCCCGATTCGTCCAGCTCCGCGCGGTCCAGCGACACTGCCAGCGTCTCCGCCTGCACCCGCTCGGCGTGCCGGGATGCCGCCCGCCAGACGTCGTCGGACACCTGCAGGCTCAGCGAGATCCGGTCGGACACCTGCAGTCCGGCGTCCTTGCGGGCCTGTTGCACCACTCGCAGCAGGTCGCCGACCACGCCCTCGTCGATCAGCTCGCCGGTCAGATCGGTGTCCAGGTGCACGTACCCGCCCGACCGGAGCAGCCCCACCGCACCGGAATCGTCTTGCGCCGCAACAAGTTCCAGGGTGTACTCGCCGTCGGCCAGCGGCACCCCGCCACAGCTGACGGTGCCGTCCTCGGACACCGCCCAGTCGCCGGCCTTGGCCGCCTTGATCACCTGCTGCACGTCCCGGCCCAGCCGGGGACCCGCCGCCCTGGCGTTCACCGTCAGCCGCTGGGTCACCCGCGCATCGGCCTGCTCCAGCCCGGTCACGGTCACCGATTTGACGTTCACCTCGTCCGCCAAGAGCGAGGAGAAGCGTTGCAGGGCAGCCGGATCGGCGGTGGAGACGGTCATCGCGGCCAGCGGCTGGCGCACCCGCAGGCCGGCCGCCTTGCGCAGCGACAACGCCACCGACGCCACCTCCCGGGCGGCGTCCATGGCCGCCACCAGCTGCGGGTCCGCGGGCAGCTCGGCGGCCTGCGGCCAATCGGTCAGGTGCACACTGCGGCCGCCGGTCAGCCCGCGCCAGATCACCTCGCTGGTCAGCGGCAGCAGCGGGGCCACCACCCGGCACACCGTCTCCAGCACGGTGTGCAGGGTGTCGATGGCGTCGGCGTCGCCCTCCCAGAACCGGTTGCGGGAGCGGCGGATGTACCAGTTGGTCAGCACCTCCAGGTAGGAGCGCACCGAGGCGCAGGCACCGGCGATGTCGTAGCTGTCCATCTGCTCGGTCACCCCGGCGACCAGCTCGGACGTCTTGGCCAGGATGTAGCGGTCCAGCACGTCGGGCGAGTCGGTGCGCACCCGCCCGACCCGGCCGGGCCCGTCCGGCCCGCCCGCGGCACCGGCGTACAGCGACAGGAAGTACCAGGCGTTCCACAGCGGCAGCACCGACTGCCGCACGCCCTCCCGGATGCCCTCCTCGGTGACGATCAGGTTGCCGCCGCGCAGGATCGGGCTGGACATCAGGAACCACCGCATGGCGTCGGCCCCGTCCCGGTCGAACACCTCCCTGACATCCGGATAGTTGCGCCGCGACTTGGACATCTTCTCGCCGTCACTGCCCAGCACGATGCCGTGGCAGATGACATCCGTGAACGCCGGCTTGTCGAACAGCGCGGTGGCCAGGATGTGCAGCATGTAGAACCAGCCGCGCGTCTGGCCGATGTACTCCACGATGAAGTCCGCCGGGAAGTGATCGGCGAACCATTGGGTGTTCTCGAACGGATAGTGCACCTGCGCGTAGCTCATCGACCCGGAGTCGAACCACACGTCCAGCACGTCCTCCACGCGGCGCATGGTGGACTGACCGGTCGGGTCGTCGGGGTTGGGCCGGGTGAGCCGATCGATCGACGGCCGGTGCAGATCGACGCTGCGTTCGCCGGTTTGCGGATCGGTGCGCATCGGCAGCACACCGAAGTCGCGCTCCAGTTCGGCGAGCGATCCGTACACGTCGATGCGCGGGTAGGCCGGGTCGTCGCTCTTCCACACCGGGACCGGGCTGCCCCAGAACCGGTTGCGGGTGATCGACCAGTCCCGCGCGTTGGCCAGCCACTTGCCGAACTGCCCGTCCCGGACGTTGGCCGGCACCCAGTTGATCCGCTGGTTGAGCTCGAGCATTCGCTGCTTGAACGCCGTCACCTGGACGAACCAGGACGACACCGCCATGTAGATCAGCGGGTTGCGGCACCGCCAGCAGTGCGGGTAGCTGTGCTGGTAGCTCTCCCGGCGCACCAGCACGGTCCCGGCGGTCACCGGACCGGGGTCGCCGGTGCCGCGGGTGGCCGCGGTGAGATGGTCGATGATCACCTGGTTGGCGTCGAAGACCAGCAGGCCCTGGTAGTCGGTCACCGGGTAGCGGAACCGGCCGTCCGGGCCGACCGGGATGACCGGCTCGATGCCCTCCCGGTCGGTGACGACCTTGTCCTCCTCACCGAATGCCCCGGCGGTGTGCACCAGGCCGGTGCCCTCGTCGGTGGTGACGAACTCCGCCGGCACCAGGCGGAACGCCCGGGGATGCCCGAGGTAGTAGCTCATCGGCGGCGTGTAGCTGCGGCCCAGCAGCTGGGATCCCTTGCACCGCACAACGACGCGCGGATCCTCACCGAGTTCGTGACGGTAGGCCGGCACCCTGGCCTCGGCGAGCAGATATCGCTCCGCGGAGCCTGTCGGCCGGTCCGACTCCACCACGACGTAATCGATGTCCGGATGCACCATGATCGCCAGGTTCGCCGTCAGGGTCCACGGCGTGGTCGTCCACACCAGCGCCAGCGCGCCGGACAGCGGATCGCCCTCGGTGGTGGTGTCCAGCCGCAGCCCGACGGTGACGGCGGGATCCCGGCGCAGCTGGTAGACGTCGTCGTCCATCCGCAGCTCGTGGTTGGACAGCGGGGTCTCGTCGTTCCAGCAGTACGGCAGCACCCGGAAGCCCTCGTAGATCAGGCCCTTGTCGTACAGCTGCTTGAACGCCCAGATCACCGATTCCATGTACTCGTGGTTGAGCGTCTTGTAGTCGTTGTCGAAGTCCACCCAGCGGGCCTGCCGGGTGACGTAGTCGCGCCAGTCCTGGGTGTAGCGCAACACCGAGGCGCGGGCCTCGGCGTTGAACTTGCCGATCCCCATCTCGACGATCTCGTCGGTGGTCTTGATCCCCAGCTGGCTCATGGTCTCCAGCTCGGCGGGCAGGCCGTGGGTGTCCCAGCCGAACCGGCGCTCCACCCGCCGGCCGCGCATGGTCTGGTAGCGCGGCACGGTGTCCTTGACGTAGCCGGTCAGCAGGTGCCCGTAGTGCGGCAGCCCGTTGGCGAACGGCGGACCGTCGTAGAAGACGTACTCGTTGTCGCCGTCCCGGCCCGCCGGCCGGCTCTCCACCGAGGCGCGGAACGTGCCGTCCTGCGCCCAGTAGTCCAGCACCGCCCGCTCCAGCGCGGGGAAGTCCGGATGGGTGTCGACCGCATCGGCCCCCGCCAGGGGGTAGGACTGCCGGTCCGTCATGGTCGCCGTGCTCCTCGTCCGCTGCCACCGGTCCGGCGGACGCCGGTCCCGGCTGGCCCGGTGCAGCCGGGCCATGCAGGGACGAGATCGGCCGTTGCCGGCCGTCCCGCGGTACCACCCCGCTTGCCCGTACACGTGCCCTGGCGGGCGGCGGTGCGGGCCGCTTCGTTCGTCCGGCTGTGACGGGCCGGACCCGTTCGGGTCTAGTGAGGGCGACCACCGTACGGTGCTCCGCCCCGTTCTTCCGAATGGCTCGCCGGTGATGGCCGGGTCGTCGCCGGGTGCTGCAGGGATCCATCCTAGCGAGCCGCGCGAGCCCGGGCGCCCGGCTTCCCGGCGGCCGGACAGCGGCCGGATCGCCCAGGAGCGCGGCGCCGGTGGTGCGGCGCGCTCAGCCGTTCTGGTCGGTGGAGTACTCCGCCGGGGAGGAGACGTGCCCGGCACCGACCGGCTGGCCGGATGAGCCGTCACCCTCGGAGGCGTCCAGCTGCTGCAGCTGGTCGCTGATCCAGTTCTTCAACCGGCTGCGGTACTCCCGCTCGTAGGTGCGCAGACCGTCGATCTTGTTCTCCAGGCTGGTGCGCTGCGCGGTGAGCTGGTTCATCACCTCGGAGTACTTGCGCTGGGCCTCGCGGTCCATCGCCTCGGCCTTGATCTGGCTGTCCCGGATGGTGGACTCGGCCTTGGCGGTGGCCTCGGCCACCATGCTCTCGGAGGTGTTCTTGGCCTCGGTCAGCATCCGCTCGGACTCGTTGCGGGCGTCCGACAGCATCTTCTCGGACTCGGCGCGGGCGTTGGACCGCACCTGCTCGGCCTCGGCGTTCGCCTCCGCGGTGACCCGCTCGGCGGTCTCCTGGGCCAGCCCCAGCAGCCGGGCGGCCTGCATGTGGTGGTCGGCCGGGGTGGCGGCCGGCGCGGCCGTCACCGGCACCGCCTCCACCACCGGCGCCGGAGCCGGCTCGGCGACCGGCGCGGGCTGCTCCACCGGCGCGGGTGGCTCCTCGGCCACCGGCGCGAACGGCGCGGCGCCGTCGCCCTGCGAGGCGTCGTGGGTGTACAGCTGCTCGGTCGGCGCCTCGTGCTCGGGCGCGGACTCCACCGGTGCCCGGTCGATGTAGTCCTGCACCCCCTGGCCGGCCTCCTGCTGCGGCGGGGCCTGCTGGTAGTCCATGCCACCCGCGGGGACCTGGCCGGACTCGTATGCCGCGAGCTGCTGGCGCAGGTCGTTGTTCTCCTCGATGAGCCTGGTCAACTCGGCCTCGACGATGTCGAGGAACGCATCCACCTCGTCCTCGTCGTAGCCCCGCTTGCCGATGGACGGCTTCTTGAAGGCGACGTTGTGGACATCGGCCGGGGTGAGCCGCATTGCTTCCTCCGTGGCGTAGAACGGGCACCTCGCCGGATGCTCACCGGAAGGCGAGCGGCCCGACGACGAAGTACATCAGGATCCAGATGACGAGCAACAGAACAATAATGCTGAGGTCGAACCCTACCCCGCCGAGCCGCACCGTCGGGATGATCCTGCGCAGAAGCTTCACCGGCGGGTCGGTGCCGCTGTACAGCACCTCCAGGGCGACCGCGGAACCCCCCGCCGGCCGCCAGCTCCGGGCGAACATGCGCACGAACTCGAACACCAGCCGCAGCAGGATCGCCAACCGGAACAACCAGAGCAGCAGGAACACCAGCTGCCAGAAGATGGTCACCCCTCCACTTTTACCGGACGTGCGGCGGTGCGGGGGCGGCCGGGCCGGTCAGCGCGCCGCGTAGGAGCCGGCGAACGCCCGCCGGTCCTCGGCGGACAGGTCCGCGTGCGGCGGCAGCAGCATGAACACCCGGGTGGTGACCTTGTCGATCGAGCCGCGCATGGCGAACGCCAGGCCGGCGGCGAAGTCCACCACCCGGCGCGCGTCGGCGTCGGACAGGTCGGTCATGTCCAGGATCACCGAGGCCCCGTCCCGGTACCGCTCACCGATGATGCGGGCCTCGCCGAAGCCGGTGAGCTTGACGGTCAGCGGCCGGGCGGCGGCACTGGACTCGGCGGCGGGCGCGCTGCGACCCTCGGGACGCACCTGTACCGCCAGCGAGCCCTGGGTGACGGGTTCGACGGGGGCCGGCGCGGACGCGCGGGCGCCATCCCGGCCCGGGTAGCGCGCGTACCCCTCCTCGTAGCTGGACCGGTACCCGCGGTCGGGGTACTGGTCCTCGTACTCGTACTCGCCGCCGCGCTGCTCGTCCTCCGGAACAAGTCCGAGGAAGGCCCCCATCCTGCGCCATGAACCCATCGGTCGTACCTCCTCGACCCGGCCCCGGCAGGGGCGGCGTGTTACCTGCTGCGGTCGAGGCTAACGGCCCCGACCTGCGCTCGTGCGGTCCGACACACCCGGCGCGGCAAGCGTTTCTCCGGCGGTGACGGGATCGCGGTGACGATCAGATCTTCATGAACGGCGGCACGTCCACCTCGTCGTCGTCCTCCAGCGGACGCGCGTGCGGCAGCGGCCCGCCCGCCGCGGCGGAGCTCGGCACCGGCGGGGTGGCCGCCGGATCGCCCTGGTACGGCCTGGGCTGCGCCGGGACACCGTCCGGGCGCAGATAGGGCTCCCCGCGGTCCGGCAGCGGCGGCAGCGTCGAACCGGGCCCGGAGGGCGCGGGGCCGCCGGCACCCACCGGGCCGGCCGGCCCGCCGGCACCGCCCGGCCCGGGTTGCCCGTCACCGGAGCGGTACGACCGGCCCACCGGCGGCATCACCGACGGCGTGGAGTCGAATCCGGCCGCGATCACCGTGACCCGCACCTCGTCGCCGAGCGAATCGTCGATCACGGTGCCGAAGATGATGTTGGCCTCCTCGTGCGCCGCCTCCTGCACCAGCGATGCCGCCTCGTTGATCTCGAACAGGCCAAGGTCGGATCCGCCGGCGATGGACAGCAGCACGCCGTGGGCACCGTCCATGGAGGCCTCCAGCAGCGGCGAGTTGATGGCCTTCTGCGCCGCCTGCACCGCCCGGCCCTCGCCGCGGGCGGAGCCGATGCCCATCAATGCCGTGCCGGCGCCCGCCATCACGCTCTTGACGTCGGCGAAGTCCACGTTGATCAGGCCCGGGG
>DASSTH010000238.1:0-2094 GCA_035708025.1 Nakamurella sp.
AGAAGCGGGCGGTGCTGCGGCCGCTGCTGGCCCGGCTGCGCCGGCTGGAGATCAGCGTGGCCGAGGTCGGGGACGCCGACCTGCACCGGCGCGCGCGGATCGGGCTCGCCGCGGTGTCCGGCGACGCCTCCGTGGTCGGCCGGGTGATGGACGAGTGTGAGCGGCTGGTGGCCGACGACGTGGAACTCCAACTGCTGTCGGTGCGGCGGCGGCTGGTGGGTCCGGACGACTGACGCCGCGCACGGCGGGGCCTGGACGCCCCGGGGCGCGCGGCGGCCCGCCGGAGGCGGGCGAGTGGAAGGGAAGTGGATCGGAATGGCGGATCCGGCGCGAGCCCGCCGGCTGGGCAAGCGGATCATGGCGATCGTGGCGACCGAACTGGAACACCAGGTGAAGGACCCCCGGCTGGCCATGGTGACCATCACCGGGGCCACCGTCACCGCCGACCTGCGGGACGCCGTCGTCTACTACACCGTCTACGGTGACGAGGCCGCCGCCGCGGGCTCGGCGGCGGCCCTGGCCAGCGCCAGCGGCATCCTGCGCAGCGCGGTCGGCCGGGAGACCGGAGTCAAGTTCACCCCGACGCTGACCTTCAAGCCGGACACGGTGCCGGAACACTCCCGGCACATCGAGGAGCTGCTGGTGGCGGCGCGCGCGTCCGACGCGGCGGTGGCCGAGCGCGCCGCCGGCGCCCGCTTCGCCGGGGACGCCGACCCGTACCGGCAGCCCCGGGCATCGTCCGTCACCGACGGCGGCGGTGCCGGTGACGACGGTGACGACCGGGACGCCCCCGCGGACGCCGGCCCGGCGGAGCGGGCCGATACCAACGGCGGAGCCGGCACGTCCCCCGGGACCGGCCGCGACCCTGGCGCCGGCGCTGCGGGGACCGGCGCGCGGTGAACCCGGCGGGGCAGCCGACGCGGCTCGAGGCGCACCAGTCCTCGGACGGCGAAGCGGGCGATCTCGCCAGCGACCTGCGGCGCGCCCGCGACCTGCTGGCCGGGGCAACATCGGCGGTGCTGCTGGCGCATGTCAATCCCGACGCCGACGCCCTGGGCAGCGCGCTGGCACTCGGCCTGGGGCTGCGCCGGCGCGGGCTGACCGTCGCCGTCAGCTTCGCCGAGCCCGACCGGGTGCCGCAATCGCTGGCCGGCCTGCCCGGTCAGGACCTCATCGTGCCGCCCGCCGAGTTGCCCGCTCATCCGGAGCTGCTGGTCACCCTGGACGTCGGGTCCGCGAACCGACTTGGCTCGCTGCAGCGGCTGTTGCCGGCCGCCGGCCGGGTGCTGGTGATCGACCATCACCGGACCAACACCCGGTTCGGCCACGATCACCTGGTGGACCCCGGCGCGGAGGCCACCGGGGTGCTGGTGGTGCGGCTGCTGGACGCCCTCGGCTGCCGGATCGACGCCGACATGGCGGCCGGGCTGTATGCCGGGCTGGCCACCGACACCGTGTCCTTCCGGCAGGTCACCGCGGCCACCCACCGGCTGGCGGCCCGCCTGGTGGCGGCCGGTGCGCGGCCGGCCGAACTGCTCGGGCCGATCACCGACGTGCATCCGTTCGGCTGGCTGGACATGCTCTCCGGGGTGCTGGGGCGGGCGGTGCTGGTGCCCGACGTGGTCGGTGACGTGCCACTGGTGCACACCAGCGTCACGCTGGCCGACGCGCGTGGGCTGCGTGCCGAGGAGGTCGACTCGGTGATCGACATCGTGCGCACCACGGCCGGCGCGGGTGTCACCGCGGTGGCCAAGCAGACGGCCCGGGACAGCTGGCAGGTGTCGCTGCGCAGCGGTGGCAGCGTCGATGTGGCCGCGGCGGCGGTCGCGCTGGGCGGTGGCGGGCACAGCTGGGCCGCCGGGTTCACTCACCACGGGGACTACGCCTCCGCGGTCGCCAAGCTGGTGGCCGCACTGTCGGATCGCTGAACCGCGCCGCCGAAGCACCGTGAGCACCGCCGAACCCTCGCCCGCCCGCGGCGTCCCGGCATCGTCTGCTCGCGGGGTCCGGGCATGGTCCGCCGCGGCCGGCCGGGCCTGGTCCGCCGCGGCCGGCCGGGCATCGCGACGGTCGCCGGCCGGCGCCGGCACCGGC
>DASSTH010000239.1:0-9206 GCA_035708025.1 Nakamurella sp.
GTCGCCCTGGTCCCCTACGGGTGGCACGGCCCGACCGCGGCGCCGGACGACGCGGACCTGTACTACCTCAACGTGATGGCCGGGCCGGTGCGGTCGTGGCAGGTGACCTTCCATCCCACCGCCGGTCCGCGGCCGGATCCCGGCGACCCGGTGGACCCGAGGCTGCCGCTGGTCGGCCCGGGCGCACCCCACTCGCCGGGCCGGCTACCGGACGACGGGGCATAGCGCGCCGCCCGGCGGTTCGACTCGGCACCGGCCCGAAGTCCGGATTCCGTCGCACTGCGTCACCAATGCCCGGTTTTCACCGTTAACTAACGATCGCGCCGGTATGGCGGGATTTGGTGCTGCGCAAGCCTTTCCGTCACACATGCTCGACGCGCCACGCCGACGGCTCTATTGCTGATCACTAGCTGTACTGACAAACTGACATTCTTATGTCGGTCGCAGCAGATGGAGGTCGGTACATGGGCAAGAGTCGGCGGGTCACCGCAACCATCGCGGCGGGGGCGGCGATCGCGCTGGCCCTGACCGCCTGTAGTTCGTCGTCCGGAGGAGGCAGCAGCTCCGGCACCTCGCCCGCGGGATCGAGCCAGGCGCCGGCCGCCAGCCAGTCCTCCACCGCCGTGGCATCCGGCAGTTCGGCCGCTGGGTCGTCCGCGGCTGCCTCCGGGAGTGCCTCGGCCAGCGCCGGCGGATCCGGCTCGGCGTCGGCACCGGCTCCGGGCGGCGCCCCGGTCGACCTGACCATCGCCACCAACGGCATCGTGGGCGGCAAGAACGACCAGGAGGCCAGCTGGATCACCAACTGGGTGATCCCGAACTTCACCAAGGCGGAGGCCGACAAGGGCGTCACGGTCAAGGTCACCTACCAGGCCTCCGGGGTCGACGACGAGAAGTACAAGGCCAAGTTGGCGCTGGACCTCAAGGCCGGGCACGGACCCGACGTGTTCGCCATCGACGGCATC
Organism: Nakamurella sp.; assembly: GCA_035708025.1. Classification (GTDB taxonomy): domain Bacteria; phylum Actinomycetota; class Actinomycetes; order Mycobacteriales; family Nakamurellaceae; genus Nakamurella. The sequence continues at coordinate 966 of DASSTH010000239.1, forward strand.
TGGGTCGGCGAGTTCGCCCAGGCCGGCTACATCAAGCCGTTGGCCGACGTGGTGGGCGATTCCTATCAGGATTGGGACGGCTGGTCGCAGATCAACGACGCCGTCAAGGGCAACGCCTCGTTCGACGGCAAGCTGTACGGCATCCCGGTCGGCACCGACGGCCGCGTGTTGTTCTACAACAAGAAGCTGTTCCAACAGGCCGGCATCTCCGAGCCGTGGCAGCCCAAGAGCTGGCAGGACATCATCAGCACCGCGCAGACCCTGAAGCAGAAGCTGCCGGACGTCACGCCGCTGCAGATCAACGCCGGAACCGCCATGGGCGAGGCGACCACCGCACAGGGCATCCTGCCGCTGCTGGCCGGCACCGGGGTGTCGCTGTACGACAACGGCAAATGGCAGGGCAACACCCAGCAGATCCGCGACGTGCTGAACTTCTACAACACCATCTACAACACCGACCAGCTCGGTGACGTGAACTACCAGCTGGACGCCAAGGGCCGGGACGAGTCGTTCGCCGACTTCTCCAAGGGCAAGATCGCCATCCTGGCCGAGAGCGACTACCTGTGGCGCAGCGTCATCGATCCCAAGGTGGGCATCGACCCGATCCAGGACAAGGTCGGCACCGTCGGCTATGCGCTGATCCCGGCGGAGAAGGCCGGGTCGGGCGTCCGCGGCCAGGACTTCGTGTCCGTCTCCGGCGGCAGCATCTACACGCTGAACCCCAACTCCCCCAACGCGAAGTTGGCCTTCGACCTGATGACGTTCGCGCAGTCCCCGGACGCCATCAAGGCGCGGCTGGCCGGCGCCGCGCAGATCACCGAACGCAACGACGTCAACGCGGAGGTGCTGGCCAACGACCCGATGCTCACCTTCGTCGCGGAGAAGGTGTTGCCGCTGACCACCTACCGGCCGAGCCTGTCGGAGTATCCGCAGGTGTCGCTGGCGCTGCAACAGGCCACCGCGGACGTGGTATCGGGCACCAGCGTCGACGATGCCGCCGCCGACTACCAATCGGCCCTTGAAGGGATCGTCGGCAAGGACAACGTGGTCAGCAACTGACCACAGTTACCGCGACATGGCAACAGTGGCAACGGATGCCGCCGGCCTGGGCAGAGCCCGGGCCGGCGCATTCGTGACCCCGGCGATCGTGCTGATCGGGATCTTCCTGGTCTTCCCGGCGCTGTGGACCATCTACCTCGGGCTCACCGACTATCGGCTGACCGGGTTGGCGGCGGCCGCTCCCAGTTTCGTCGGCACGCAGAACTACACCGATGCGCTGTCCGACCGGCACTTCACCTCCTCGCTCTGGCTGACCCTGGAATACGTCCTGGGATCGGCGATCATCGGGCAGTCCATCCTGGGTTTCGCGCTGGCGTGGATGATGCGCAAGGCCCGGCCGGCCGTGCGCGGCGTGGTGGAGACGCTGGTGCTGATCGCCTGGCTGATGCCCTCGTCGGTGGTCTCGTTCCTGTGGCTGGCCATGCTGGACCGGTCCGGCGGCACCCTGAACACCCTGCTGGACACGCCGGGGTTCAACTGGCTGATCCAGCACCCGATGCTGTCCATCATCATCTTCAACACCTGGCGGGGAACCGCGTTCTCCATGATGCTGTTCTCCGCGGCGCTGCAGTCGGTGCCGCCCTCCCAACTGGAGTCCGCGCGGATGGCCGGCGCCAACGGCCCGCAGCAGTTCCGGGACGTGGTGTTCCCGCACATCCGCGGGCACGTGCTGACCAACACGCTGCTGATCTCGCTGTGGACCTTCAACGACTTCTCGCCCTACCTGCTGACCGCCGGCGGCCCCAACCACAAGTCGGAGATCCTGCCGGTGTTCATCTACAACTCGGCGCTGTACGGCGGGCAACTCGGCTACGGTGCGGCGATCTCGCTCATCATGTTGGTGATCAACCTGGTCATCGCGCTGGCCTACCTGGCGCTGCTGCGCGGGCGCAGTCCCGAGCGAGCCGGCCGGCGCAGGCGCCGCGCCAGCACGGCCACCCCGCTGGCCACCCCGGGAAGTGCCGCATGACGGCCGTCGCCACTCCCCCGGTCCCGGTGCAACCACCGCCGATCAGCCGGCCGCCGGGCGCGGTGGTCGCCGCCACCTTCGTGCGCCGGGTGCTGTTCTACGTGGTGATCGCGCTGCTGACGGTCTTCTTCGCGCTGCCCATGCTGTGGCTGGTGCTGGCCCCGTTCGACCGCAACCCGCATCTGAACATCACCATCCCGCAGTTCACCCTGCACAACTTCGCCGTGGTGTGGCAGAACCCGTACGCCATCAAGTCGCTGGTCAACGGGCTGATCCTGGCGCTGGGCACCATGCTGCTGGTGGTGGTGCTCGGGGCGGCGGCCGCCTACGCGCTGTCCCGGGTGCGGATCCCCGGGCGGGACGCGCTGCTGTACGCCCTGTTGCTGCTCTCCTCGATCGTGACCGGCACGGCGGCCATGGTGCCGATCTTCCTGCTGATGACCGACCTGCACCTGATCGACTCGCGGCTGGGCGTGGTGCTGGTGATGACCGGTGGGCTGCTGCCGGCGGCCATCTTCATCCTCAAGGACTTCATGGACGCCACACCGCGGTCGTACGAGGAGTCGGCCAAGGTGTTCGGCGCCAGCCCGCTGCAGATCCTGCGGCACATCACCATTCCGATCGCCCGGCCCGGCCTGGCGACCATCGCGGTGTGGGCCATGGTGAACGCCTGGGGGAACTTCCTGGTGCCCTTCATCCTGCTGAACAACCAGGACCTGTTCCCGGCCGCGGTGGTGGTGTACACCTTCTACACCGAAGGCGGGCAGCCGCAACTCGGTCTGATCGCGGCGTTCTCGCTGCTGTACTCGATCCCGGTGGTGGTGGCCTATCTGGTGGTCAGCCGGCGGTACGGGTTCCGCTTCCACGGAGGGATCAAGAGCTGATGGCCGACATCCGGCTGGAGGGGCTGACCAAGAAGTATCCGGGCGGCACCGTGGCGGTCAACGCGCTGGACCTGCACATCGGTGACGGGGAGTTCTTCGCACTGCTCGGTCCGTCCGGCTGCGGCAAGACCACGCTGCTGCGCACCATCGCCGGGCTGGAGAACGCCACCGGCGGCCGGCTGCTGATCGGCGGCGAGGACCGCACCCACACCCCGGCGGGCAAACGCGACGTGGCGATGGTGTTCCAGGACTACGCGCTGTTCCCGCACATGGACGTCGCCGACAACATCGCCTACCCGCTGCGCATCCGTGGCATGAAGCGCGCCGCCCGCCGCGCCAAGGCAGCCGAAACCGGTGCCGGGCTGGGATTGTCGGCGCTGATGGAGCGCCGTCCCGGGCAACTGTCCGGCGGGCAGCAGCAGCGGGTCGCACTTGCCCGGGCGATGGCCTGCCAGCCGGCGGTGTTCCTGTTCGACGAGCCGCTGTCCAATCTGGATGCCCGGTTGCGGCTGGAGGCGCGCACCTTCCTCAAGCGGCTGCAGCGGGAACTGGCGGTGACGACGATCTTCGTCACCCACGACCAGGCCGAGGCGCTGGCCATGGCGGACCGGATGGCCGTGATGGAACTGGGCCGGATCCGGCAGGTCGGCACCCCGGCCGAGGTGTTCCACCGGCCGGCCAACACCTTCGTGGCCAACTTCATCGGCTCGGCACCGATGAACCTGATGCCCGGCACCGTTCGCGGCGACACCGTGCAGGTGGCCGGGCGGGCGCTGCCGCTGCCGGCCTCCGCGGCCAGCGTGCCGGACGACCGGGCGGTCCAGCTGGGTGCCCGCCCGGAGTACGTCGCCGTGGTGCCGGAGGGTCCCGGCACACTGGCCGGTGAGGTGTCCATCGTGGAGAACCTCGGCGCCTCCGCCCTGGTGACGGTGGAGGTGCCCACGGCCGACGAGCCGATGCTGGTGCAGGTGATGGTGCCGGAGGGATCCGAGCCCCGCCCGGGCGAGCGGATCTTCGTGGCCTGCGAGCCGGAGCGCACGCTGCTGTACGACGCCGAATCGGGCGATCTGCTGGACGGTACTGCCGCGTCCGCGGTCGGCGAATCGGCCGCCGACGCCGGCGCCGCGCTGCCCGCCGCGGGGACACGGACGGGATCCGAGCAGCTGCCGGTGGAACGGCACTCGTGACCGGGACGCACAGCGTGCACCGGTTCACCCCGGAGGACCGTGCGGCGTCCACCTGGCATTACCTGCCGTTCGAGGTTCCCGTCGGCTGCGGAGCCTTCACCGTCCGGATATCGCAGTCCGACCCGGGCGCGGTGATCGACCTGGGCTGCCTGGGCCCGGATGGCTGGTGCGGCTGGTCCGGAGGGGCGCGGCGGGAGTTCACCGTCACCGACTCGGACGCCACGCCCGGATACCTACCCGGCGTACCGCCCGGCACCTGGTCAGTGGTGCTGGGGCTGCACCGGGTCCCGGCCCGCGGGGTGGACGTCGCGGTGGCCGTCACCCTGCGGCCGGAGCCGCTGCCCGGGCTTCCGCCGCCGCCACCCGTTCCGGACCGGCCGCCCCGGCCGGACCTGCCCGATGTCGATGGCCTGCGCTTCCTGGCATGCGACTTCCACTGTCACACGGTGCATTCCGACGGCGCCGACACCATCGACGCAGTGGCCGCGCTCGGTGTGGCGGCCGGGCTGGACGTGCTGGCGGTGACCGATCACGACACCACCAGCCATCACCGGCATCTGCCGGGGTCCGGTGCCAGGTACGGGATCTCGCTGCTGCCCGGTCAGGAGGTGACCACCTGGCGGGGGCACGCCAATGCCTTTGGCGACATCGGATGGATCGACTTCCGGCAGCCGCCCGACACCTGGATCACCGAGACCGCCGCCCGCGGTGGCCTGCTGTCGGTGAACCACCCGGTGTCCGGTGACTGCGCCTGGCGGTGGCCGCTGGCCGGACGCCCGCCGCTGCTGGAGACCTGGCACTCCAGCTGGTTCGACCGCACCTGGGGGGCGCCGCTGGCATTCCGGCAGGCGTTCGCCCCGGAGTCGGTGCCGATCGGCGGCGCCGACTACCACCGGTCCGGATCCGACGCGCCGCCCGGCTACCCGACCACCTGGGTGCTGGCCCGCAGCGCGGAGCCCGCGGACGTGCTGGAGGGGCTGGCCGCCGGGCGCACCGCGATCAGCGCCGGCCCGGGCGCCCCGGTGCTGGTGCGCGCCGGCGACGAGTTCCTGGTCCTGGGCGGCGACGGGCTGCTGCTGGCCGACGCCGACGGCCGGCGCACGGTGGTGCACGGAGAACGGGTCAGGCTGGCGGCTGCGCCCGGTCTGCATTGGCTGGAGGACGGGGCCACCGGCATCCAGGCGATCTGCGCCTGAGATGTCCGGACCCCGGCGAGGATCAACTTCGCGCCGCGAGGATCAACTTTGCGATTTCGCGCCGGATTTGCCGGTATCGGCGCGAAGTTGATCCTCGCGTGGCGCGCGACTCGACCGGCTCGCCCCGGCCGCGGACGCCGCGACCACCAGCGCCTGCAGCTTCAGGCCGAGCAAGCCCATGGCGGAGATGGCGGGCAGCATCACGCCTCCCGTCGGCGCTGTCTGGCGGACTCCAGCAGGCTCGCGCGGTCGATTCCGGCCAGCGCCAGGGCGCGGGGAACCGTGCCGAGTTCGGCGACCAACACACCGATCAGCAGGTCGATCGCATCCGCGCCGCCCCGCGACCGATGCCCGCCACGGGTGCCGCGATGATCAGCATGCCCGCCGCGCTCGGGACGCTGCTCGCGGCCCGTACGGCGCCCGGACTGCCCGGTATGCAACGCCGCGTGCTGAGCCTTGTGTGCGGCCACTAATGCCTCGCGGGTGGACGCTCCCCAGCCGGGCGTGCTGGGCAACCGGGTGGCGCCCAGCCTGTCCCGCTCCGGCGGTGCCATCCCGATGGCGGCCAGGCTGCGCTCGCGTTCCCGCTGCAGCGCCGCCAGTACCCCCGGGCGATCCAGACCAGCCGCCGCCAGCACCGTCCCCGCCGCGCTCGCGGCCTGGTCCGCCAGCGCGAGCAGGACGTGCTCTGCTTGCACGTCACGGGATCCGGCGCGCTCGGCTTCGGAGCGCGCCGCCATCAGGACCATCCGCAGTGCCGGACCGCCCGGCAGCGCTTCAGTCACGACGACTCCGGTGACCGAGGCCGGACAGTCCGAGCCGCCGCAGATGCTTCTTGTGCACCGCCTGCCGAGTTACGCCCAGCGCCTGAGCGACCTGGCTCCACGACCAGCCCGCCGAGATCGCGCGCTGCACGGCGGCATCCTCCAGCCGATCGGCCACCTCCCGCAGGGCGATGACGGCCGCGAGATCATCCGCGACCTCGCCCACCGGATCCGGGGTTACTCCGCGCATGCCGCAACCTTAGTTGACACTAACAAGCGGTGTCAACCTAGGTTGCTACATGGTGAGCGCCGTCAGTTGTTCGCCAGCCACTTCGCCCGCGCCTTGAGGATGTCGTAGTAGTCGTCCTGCACGGTGGCTGCGTCCTCCGCCGCGCCGGCCCTCGCCTGGGCCTTGATCTTCTTCTTGGCGCTGCGGAGCTTGACGTTCTTGGTGCGGGAGGACAGCAGGGTCTTGATCAGCCGCTTCCGCCCGGCCATCAGCCCGTCCAGCAGGTGCGACTCGATGCTCGCCCGGCGCAACCCGAACCAATCGTCCCAGCCGAACTTCTCGGTGTTGTCCGTGAAGTTGCCGCGCACGGTGTTGCTGATCCCCTGGGCCAGGTCGTAGGCCGTGTGCTTCAGCTGGCTGGTCGCCAGCATGTCCAACGGGTCGCGGGCGCTGGGGCTCTTAACACCACTGCGCTTGATCGGGCTGCCGGCCTGCTTGTCCTCCGGCATCGACAGGTTCATGCTCCTGGCCATGTCGGCGTTGACGTTGTCGATGACCGTCATTTCCCGGTCGGGCTTGTAGAACCAGTTGCCCAGGTTGCCGGACAGCACCCGGTCGGTGTTGCCCAGGAAGAGGTCCACGGCGCTGAGCTCGCCCAGCTGACGCACCATCGGTGCCTCGGTGAGGATCTTCTTGATCGGTGCGATGCCGGTTCCGCCGTGGGCCAGGGCCGGATCCTGCAGGGCGTCCGCCGTCTTGCCCTCCGCCAGGCTCATCGCCACCATCGGGACGTTCGGGTCGGCATCGATGGCGGCCACGTGTACGGCCCGGCCCCACGCCCTGAGGTCGTTTCCGTAATCGGCCTTCTTGACGTCGCCGCTCTCCGCCTTGAGCCAGCCGTCCCCGGCGGTCACCACGCCGTTCTGGATCATCTGCCGTACGGCCGCGCGTTCTGCTGCCGGCAGCTTCTTCATCGTCACCGTGGTGGCCTTGGTGACCTTCTTGTGCACCAGCGTGGCGAGCTGGTTGAGCCCCAGCGGTTGATCCTCCAGCTTGACCACCACCTTGTCCTGGCCGTCGGACAGGAACCACACCTGCCGGTTGCCGACGGTCGTCAGCTCCGTCGTCTGGGCCACGCCGATCGGCTGGCCCTGCTTCATGTTCCACAGCCGGTGCATCCGTCCGGCGCCCTCACCGGTGTGCGCGAGTTCGTGGGCGATGGTGTGCTGGCCCTCCCGGGTGTCCGGCTGGTATTCGCCGGCTCCGAAGAACACGTCCCGGCCGACGGTGAACGCCCGCGCCGCCACCTGCCGCGACAGGGTCGCGGCCGTGTGGTCGGTGTGCATCCGGACCCCGCTCAGGTCCCGGCCGAGGGCGCCTTCCATGCGGGTGCGCAGTTCGGCCGGCAGCGACTGTCCGCCACCGAGTCGCGAGCCGATCTGCTGGGTCAGGTCCGGGCCGATCGGGCCGCCCTCCCGGCCGACCACCGGGGCGTCCGCGGGCGTTGCCCGCCGCAGTGCCGGATTGGCACTGGATGGCACGCGGCCGGCATCGGCCGGTAGCTCTCCGCCGTCCGACAGGGACCGCATCACCGCATCGGCAACGCGGTCGGCACGGGCCTCCTCCGGATCGCCGGCCCGGCCCACCGTCAGTCCGGGGGCGGCACCGGCGGAACGGCGCAGCACGACCGGTACCGGACCGGCGTCCAGTAGTGACTGAGGGGCCGGCGAGCGGCGCAGTGAGCGATGGGCCAGGGCGGTGTCCGGGGCAGCGATCCAGGTGTCGGGCGTCGACTCCGATGCCGAATCGGTGACGGCGGACCCGGATCGTGCCGTAGCCGGTCGGCGCGCGCGCCGTACTGCCGGTCCCGACATGACGTCCTCCGAAGGGTGGATGACCGCCCTCGTCACACAGTGCAGGCGCAAGGCGAGTGCCGGTGCACGGACACCGAG
>DASSTH010000240.1:0-9335 GCA_035708025.1 Nakamurella sp.
CTGCGCGGTGCGCTGTCCGACCGGGCCCGCGGCGGCCACGTGCACGTGCTGTCCGCCCTGGTGGACGGCGACACCCCGTCGACCAAGGCCGCCGCTGCCACGCTGGCGGCGGTCAGCTCGGCCAAGAACGTGCTGGTGGTCGTCGGCCGGGAGGACGAGGCCGGCTGGAAGAGCCTGCGCAACCTGCAGACCGTGCACCTGCTCTCCTCCGACCAGCTCAACACCTACGACGTGCTGATCTCCGACGACGTGATCTTCACCCGGGCGGCGCTGGACGAGTTCCTGCAGTTCTGCCGGGCCGAGGCGGCCACCGAGGTAGAGGTCCCCGCCGAGGCCGAGGCCGAGGCGAAGTCCCGGTCCGAGGCCCGTGCCGCCCTGGCGGCCGACAAGGCCGCGGCGAAGGCGGAGCGGGAAGCCGCCGCCGCCGAGGCCGCGGCAGCCGAGGAAGCCGCAGCGGCGACCGCCGCCCAGGACAGCACGGTGACGGAGCCGGCCGTGGCGGACGACATCGACACCGACACCGTCACCGATGAGGCCGCGGCCGAGGACACCGTCACCGACGGGGCCCAGGCTGAGGACACCGTCACCGCAGAGGCCGAGGCCGACGACAGCGTCACCGACGAGACCGCGGCTGAGGACACCGTCACCGCCGAGGACACCGTCACCGACGAGGCGGATACCGCCGACGAGACTGCAGACCAGGAGGAGTCGAAGTGATCTCCGACCCCCGCGACATCATCCTCGCGCCGGTGGTGTCCGAGAAGAGCTACGGGCTGCTGGAGTCCGGCCGGTACACCTTCGAGGTGCACCCGGACGCCAACAAGACCCAGGTCAAGATCGCGGTGGAGAAGATCTTCGCCGTCAAGGTCGTCTCGGTGAACACCATCAACCGCAAGGGCAAGCGCAAGCGGACCCGGTTCGGCTATGGCGTGCGCCGGTCGTCCAAGCGGGCCATCGTGACGCTGTCCGCGGACAGCAAGCCGATCGAGATCTTCACGGGCGCCTGAGCCGGGAACAGCAGAGGGACGAAACATGGCTATCCGCAAGTACAAGCCGACGACCCCGGGTCGTCGCGGGGCATCGGTGAGCGACTTCGCCGAGCTCACCCGCGACACCCCGGAGAAGTCGCTGGTCCGGCCGCTGCACTCCAAGGGCGGCCGCAACGTGCACGGCCGCATCACCGCCCGCCACCAGGGCGGCGGCCACAAGCGTGCCTACCGGTTGATCGACTTCCGCCGGGCGGACAAGGACGGCGTGCCGGCCAAGGTCGCGCACATCGAGTACGACCCGAACCGCACCGCCCGGATCGCGCTGCTGCACTACGCCGACGGCGAGAAGCGGTACATCATCGCGCCGGACAAGCTGCGCCAGGGCGACACCGTGGAGACCGGCCGCGAGGCCGACATCAAGCCGGGCAACAACCTGCCGCTGCGCAACATCCCGGTCGGCACGGTGGTGCACGCCATCGAGCTGCGGCCCGGCGGTGGCGCCAAGATCGCCCGGTCCGCCGGTGCCCGGGTGCAGCTGGTGGCCAAGGACGGCCCGTACGCCCAGCTGCGGATGCCCTCCGGGGAGATCCGCAACGTGGACGCCCGGTGCCGGGCCTCCATCGGTGAGGTGGGCAACTCTGAGCAGGCGAACATCAACTGGGGCAAGGCCGGTCGCATGCGCTGGAAGGGCAAGCGGCCGCAGACCCGCGGTGTCGCCATGAACCCGGTCGACCACCCGCACGGCGGTGGCGAGGGCAAGACCTCCGGCGGCCGGCACCCGGTGAACCCGGCGGGCCGCCCCGAAGGCCGCACCCGCCGGCCGAACAAGCCGAGCGACCAGCTCATCGTCCGTCGTCGTCGCAAGTCCGGAAAGAAGCGGTAAGTAGATGCCTCGCAGCCTGAAGAAGGGTCCGTTCGTCGACGAGCACCTGGCCAAGAAGGTGGCCGTGGCGAACGAGAAGAACTCCAAGAGCGTGATCAAGACCTGGTCGCGCCGGTCGATGATCGTGCCGGACATGCTCGGGCACACCATCGCCGTGCACGACGGCCGCAAGCACGTCCCGGTGTTCGTCACCGAGTCGATGGTCGGCCACAAGCTGGGCGAGTTCGCCCTGACCCGCACGTTCAAGGGTCACGTCAAGGACGACCGTCGCAGCCGGCGCGGCTGAACCAGCGGCTGACGTCGATAGCAAGGTGAAGAGGGATACGCCATGAATGCCGCTGTACCAAACGCAGCCGCGGACACGCAGGAGCTGCCCCGCGCCCGGGCGCAGGCGCGCTACGTGCGCATGACGCCGATGAAGGCCCGCCGGATCGTCAACCTGATCCGTGGCCGCAGCGTCGCCGACGCCGCCGCCGTGTGCCGGTTCGCCCCGCAGGCGGCCAGTGGCCCGGTGGGCAAGGTGCTGGCCTCGGCCGTGGCCAACGCCGAGAACAATCTGGGCCTGGACCCGGAGACCCTGCTGGTCGACCGGGCCTGGGTGGATGAGGGGCCGACGATCAAGCGGTTCCAGCCGCGCGCCCAGGGCCGCGCGTTCCAGATTCTGAAGCGCACCTGCCACATCACGATCGAAGTGGTGTCCGTCGCCACGCCGGACACCGACACCGGGCGGCGCGGCCGCGGCGCCCGCAGCGCGAAGGGGAGGACCCGGTAGTGGGTCAGAAGATCAACCCGCACGGTTTCCGGCTGGGCATCACCACCGACTGGAGCTCCCGCTGGTACGCGGACAAGTCGTACTCGGAGTACGTCGCCGAGGACGTCGCCATCCGCAAGCTGATGAGCAAGGGCATGGAGCGGGCCGGCATCGCCAAGGTGGAGATCGAGCGCACCCGGGACCGGGTGCGGGTGGACATCCACACCGCGCGTCCCGGCATCGTGATCGGCCGCCGCGGCGCCGAGGCCGACCGCATCCGCGGCCAGCTGGAGAAGCTGACCGGCAAGCAGGTGCAGCTGAACATCATGGAGGTGCGCAACCCCGAGTCGGACGCGCAGCTGGTGGCGCAGGGCGTCGCCGAGCAGCTGTCCAACCGGGTGTCGTTCCGCCGTGCCATGCGCAAGTCCATGCAGTCCGCGCAGCGCTCCGGGGCCGTCAAGGGCATCCGGATCCAGTGCTCCGGCCGGCTGGGCGGCGCGGAGATGAGCCGCAGCGAGTTCTACCGCGAGGGCCGGGTGCCGCTGCACACGCTGCGCGCCGACATCGACTACGGCTTCTTCGAGGCCCGCACCACCTTCGGCCGGATCGGCGTGAAGGTGTGGATCTACAAGGGCGACAAGAGCGGGACCCTGGCCGAGCAGCGGGCCGCCGAGGCGGCGGCCGCGCAGCGTGGCGGCGGGCGCGACCGGGACCGTGACCGCGGCTCCGACCGCCCGGCTCGTCGCCGGTCCGGCTCCGCGGGCACCACGCCCACTTCCACCGACGCCGGCCGGGCCGCGGAGTCCGCAGCCGGCACCGACACCATCACGGAGGGCTGAGCCATGCTCATCCCGCGCAAGGTCAAGCACCGCAAGCAGCACCGGCCCACCAGGACCGGGATGGCCAGCGGCGGCACCGCGGTGACCTTCGGCGACTACGGCATCCAGGCGCTGGAGCCGGCCTATGTGACCAACCGGCAGATCGAGTCCGCTCGTATCGCCATCAACCGGCACATCCGGCGTGGCGGCAAGGTGTGGATCAACATCTACCCGGACCGCCCGCTGACCAAGAAGCCGGCCGAGACCCGGATGGGTTCCGGCAAGGGTTCGCCGGAGTGGTGGATCGCCAACGTCAAGCCGGGCCGGGTGCTGTTCGAGATGACCTATCCCAGCGAGGCGACCGCCCGGGAGGCGCTGCGCCGGGCGATGCACAAGCTGCCGATGAAGTGCCGCATCGTGACCAGAGAGGGTGGTGAGTGACCATGCCTGAGAACACAGCGGCGACCTCCCTGCGTGAGCTCGGCGCCGAGGAACTGGTGCTGCGGCTGCGGGAGGCCAAGGAGGAGCTGTTCAACCTGCGCTTCCAGATGGCCACCGGGCAGATGGACAACAACCGCAGGCTGCGCCAGGTGCGCCACGACATCGCCCGTATCTATACGGTGATGCGCGAGCGCGAGCTCGGCCTGTCCGTGGGGCCGGATGCCCTGGTGAGTAGCACGGAGGGTGCGCAGTGAGCGAGCAGAACGACGTTCCGGTGACGGAGACCCCGGCGGCGGAGACCGTTCCGGCGGCCGGCGCCCGCCGGGGCGAGCGCAAGTTGCGCGAGGGCCTGGTGGTGTCCGACAAGATGGCCAAGACCATCGTGGTGGCCCTGGAGGACCGGGTGAAGCACCCCCGGTACGCCAAGGTCATCCGGCGCACCAGCAAGGTCAAGGCGCACGACGAGGCCGGCGTGGCCGGTGTCGGCGACCGCGTGCTGCTGGCCGAGACCCGTCCGCTGTCGGCGACGAAGCGCTGGCGGCTGGTCGAGGTGCTGGAGAAGGCCAAGTAAGAAGGTCCGCCCCGCTGCGTCCTGCAAATTGCGCGTCATGACGCGCAATCTGCAGGACGCACGGCGTTTCGGGGGTCGAGGCCGCGGAGCCCGCCGCCGCCGGATCCCGGCCGCCGGTTAGGGTTCTGCCACCGACCGAGAGGGGCCAGATGGGCGCGGATGTCGTCGTGGTGGGGCTGGGCACCATGGGCGCATCGGCGGCCTGCCAGTTGGCCGAGCGCGGCCTGCGAGTGGTGGGCCTGGACCGCTTCACCCCGCCGCACGACCGCGGCTCGCACGCCGGCGGATCCCGCATCATCCGGATGGCATACGCCGAGGGCGCCGGGTACGTCCCGCTGCTGCGCCGGGCGTACGCCCTGTGGTCGGAGTTGGCCGAACGCACCGGCGAGCGGCTGATCGTTCCGACCGGTGGCCTGATGCTCGGACCCGCGGACGGCGCCATCGTCGGCGGCGCGGCCGCCTCCGCGCGGATCCACCAGCTGCCCCACGAGGTGCTGGACGCGGACGGCGTGCGCCGGCGGTTCCCGGCGTTCACCCCGCGGGAGGACGAGGCCGGCCTGTACGAGGAGGCCTCCGGCATGCTGCGACCGGAGGCGGCGATCGCGGCCTCCCTGCGGCTGGCCCACTGGGCCGGCGCCGACCTGCGGTTCGGCTGCCAGGTTCTCGGCTGGCGGGCCGGTGCCGACGGGGTGTCCGTGCAGACCACCCAGGGGGAGGTCCAGGCCGACCGGCTGGTGATCTCCGCCGGCGCCTGGGCACCCGACCTGCTGCGCGACCTGCGGGTCCCGTTCACCGTGGTCCGGCGCGTGCAACACTTCTGGGCCGCCCCGGACGCCGACCACCGGGTGGGCCGGATGCCGGTGTGGATCTGGGAGTACCGACCCGGCCTGTCCGCGTACGGGCTGCCGCCCGCCGGCGAGGCCCGTCCGGTGGACAGCGGCGAGACCGCGGACCTGCCGGTGGATCCCGAGCTGGACGGGGCGAAGGCGGCCCTGCACCACGGCCGCGAGCCGGTGGACCCCGACCGCGCCGCGGCACCGGCCACCCCGGCCGAGATCGCCGACATGCAGCGGTGGCTGGCCGACCGGATCCCGGGCCTGGCCGGCGGCTATCTCGGTGGCAAGCCCTGCCTGTACACCCTGACCCCGGACGAGCACTTCGTGCTCGGCGTCCACCCGGAACACCAGAACGTGGCCGTCGCCGCCGGATTCTCCGGGCACGGCTTCAAGTTCGCCCCGGTGGCCGGCGAGATACTGGCCGATCTGGCGCAGCATGGCACGACTGCGCATCCGATCGAACAGTTCGACCCGACGCGATTCCGCTGACCCTGCGGCGCATTTCCGGCCGTGGCCCGCTCCGCGACCGAGGGACGGCGCCCCTCAGCCGGAGGTGTCCAGCCAGACCGTGGTGGCGGCGGGCAGGCTGCCGTCGTCCGGCAGGTCCGCGCTGGCCGCCAGCACCCGGCCGGGCGGCATCGCGATGGGCCCGTCACCGAAGTTCGTGACCGACTCCCACCCGCCCTGCCGGGCGAAGTGCAGCACCTGCGGATCGTCGCTAGGGATCCACACCAGCTCCTCGGCGCCCTGCCGCTTGCGACGCACCGCCAGCGCCGTGCGGTAGCGCTCCAGCGGCGACCCCGGCTCGCCCGTCTCGGCGGCCACCGACCAGTCGCCGAACCAGTCCGGCTGCGGCAGGTGCGATCCGTCGTCGCCGAAGCCGAAGGAGGACCCGTTCCGCTTCCACGGCAACGGCACCCGACAGCCGTCCCGGCCCTTGCGGGCGCCCGCCGATCGCAGGAACACCGGGTCCTGCAATACCTCCGGTGCCAGGTCGGCCACCTCCTGCAGCCCCAGTTCCTCACCCTGGTACAGGTACGTGGACCCGGGCAGGGCCAGGATCAGCATGGTCGCCGCCAGCGCCCGGCGAAGCCCCAGCTCGCGGTCGCACACCGGGTCGGAACCGTTGTGCAGCAACCACTGCGTGCCCTCGGTGAACTCCTCCGGCAGTCCGTACCGGCTGGCGTGCCGGACCACGTCGTGGTTCGACAGCACCCAGGTCGAGGACGATTCCGCCTGCGCCGCCAGGGCCAGATTGTCGGTGACGATGGTGCGGAAATCGGTGGCGCGGAACGGCGCCTTGAGCAGGTCGAAGTTGAACGCCTGCCCCAGACTGGACGCCGACGCGTACCGGACCCGGCGCTCCGGTGGCACCCAGGCCTCGGCCACCGTCGCCCGCGGCGGGTCGTAGGTGTCCAGCAGGGCGCGCCACTCCGCGTAGATCTGGTGCACCTCGTCGCGGTCCCGCAGCGGGTTCAGCCCCGGCGGGAGCGAGGCGAGTTCGGCCTGCGGTGGCAGCGGTTCGGTGAGGTCCTTGGCCAGCCCGTGGGCCACGTCGATGCGGAACCCGTCCACCCCGCGATCGGCCCAGAACTTCAGCGTGGCAAGGAAATCCGCGTGCACCTCGGGATTGGCCCAGTTCAGGTCCGGCTGCTCCGGGGCGTACAGGTGCAGGTACCACTGGCCGTCCGGCACCCGGGTCCAGGCCGGCCCGCCGAACTGTGACTGCCAGTCCGAGGGTGGCTCCGCGCCGTCCGGGCCGCGGCCGTCGCGGAACAGGTAGCGGTCCCGGGCCGGGGAGCCGGGCGGGGAGGCCAGTGCCTCGACGAACCAGCGGTGACGATCGGAACTGTGGTTGGGCACGATGTCGACGATCAGCTTGATCCCGGCACCGTGCAGCGCGGCCAGCATCGCGTCGAAGTCGGCCAGCGTGCCCAGCAGCGGGTCGACGTCGCGGTAGTCGTCCACGTCGTAGCCGCCGTCGGCCAGCGCGGACGGGTAGAACGGGCTCAACCACACCGCGTCCACGCCCAGGGCGGCCAGGTAGTCCACCCGCGAGGTGATGCCGGCCAGGTCGCCGACGCCGTCACCGCTCGCGTCGGCGAAGCTGCGCGGATAGATCTGGTAGACCACCGCCTGCCGCCACCAGGCACGCTCGTTCCGGTCGGCCATCGGCCCTCCCCGCTGCTGTCGTCCGGGCCGGCTGGCCCCGAACGATCGTTGCATGCCGATCGGCACGCCTATCCGGCGTGCGGGGCGGCGGTGAGCCGGCCGGACACCACGGCATCGGCCACCGCATGCGCCGCGACGCCGGGCTCCGCCCGCAGCCCGGCGACCACCCCGGCCCGGTCCGCCTCGGAACGGTTCTGGCTCATCTTGGACTTCGCCTCGATCCTGGCCACCGCCAGTTCGATCCCGACGATCGCCCGCAACTGGCCGGTGGTGTACCGCTCCGGGGCGTCCGTCACCGCCCACGGGTGTTCCCTGCCCGCCTCGTGCACATCGGTCAGGCGGGTCACCGCGTCGCGCAGCCACTCCGGCTCGTGGTGCGCCGTCACCGGTCCGGTGAGGTGCACCGCCGAGTAGTTCCACGTCGGCACCGCACGGCCGTGCTCGGCCTTGCTCGGGTACCAGGACGGGGAAATGTAGGCGTCCGGGCCGGTGACGATCGCCAGCCCGGTGGTGGACGGTCCGATCGAGCGCCACTGGGGGTTCGCCCTCGCCACGTGCGCGATGAGCCGGTCGCCGTCCCAGATCACCGGCAGCAGGGTGGCCAGCGGGGTCCCGTCACCGTCCACGGTGACCAACTGCGCCACCCGCGCCGCCGCCACGAACGCCCTGATGTCGGCGATGTCGTCGACGGCGTTGACGTGCGGGATGTACACATCGGTCAGCGTACAAACCGCTCCGTCCCCGACCCGCGCGCCGGGTTTGCACACATCCGAGCGTGCGGACCCTTCGTTAGCCTAGGCCGGATGTACGTGCCGCCGGCTGACCTGTCCGACGCCCTGGTCGCCGATGCGCTGCTGCGGGGTTGGGGAATCCGGTGCGGCCGGATCGCCTACGCCGCGGTCGGTTACGGCAGTCACCACTGGACGGTGACGACCCCCGGGGGAGCGCGGTACTTCGTCACGGCGGACGCGCTCGGGGCCGACGGTGAGCGACTCGCGGTGCTGCGCGCCGCCATGACCACCGCGATCTCGCTGCGGGACCGGGCCGGTCTGGAGTTCGTGGTGGCGCCGATCCCGGCCCGGGACGGGCAGCCGCTGACGGTGGTCGCCGGGCAGGACCGGGGCGCCGATCGAGCACCGTCGGGGGGCTACGCCGTCACCGTCTTCCCGCACTTGGACGCGGCCGAGTGGCCGGCGGATGGGCCGCCGGGCCCCGCGCTGACCATGCTGGCCAGGCTGCATGCGGCCACCCCGGTGGCCGAGCAGCACGCCCGGCGCGACGACCTGGCCATCCAGGCTCGCCCGGACCTGGCGGCGGCCCTCGAGTCGCTGGACGGCGGGTGGGATGCCGGGCCGTTCTCCGCCGGGTGCCGGGAATTGCTGGCCGCGACGGCAACGGAGCTTCGTCACCGGCTCGCGGCGTACGACCGGCTGGCGACGGCCTGTCGAAGAGGGGCCCAGCCCTGGGTGATCACCCATGGCGAGCCGAAACCGGACAACATGCTGCGCACCGCCGGCGGTCCGGCACTGATCGACTGGGACACCGTGTTGCTCGCCCCCGCGGCCCGTGACCTCTGGTGGCTGACCGGTTCGCCCTCCGGCGCGGTGGACCGCATGGTGGTGCAGGATTACCGACGGCGCACCGGCCGCGAGGTGCCGCTCGACGACCTGGAGCTGTACCGCCAGCGGTGGGAGCTGACCGATATCGCGCTGTTCGTCCGGCTGTTGCGTCACCCGCATCGGCGCGATGCGGACACCGAGATCGCCTGGGCGGCCTTGCAGGGCTACCTCGGTGCGCCGCTCCCTGGGGTGGACGGCCGCCCGATTTGAACCGTCACCGGATTCTCCGGTACGCTGGCGAGTCGGTACCGGTGC
>DASSTH010000241.1:0-4428 GCA_035708025.1 Nakamurella sp.
CTGGCGGCGGGCGGCAGCCTGGCCGACCTGCTGCGGGCTCGGCTGCGGCTGCGCTGGCCGGAGGTGCTGACGGTGCTGATCCCGCTGGCCGATGCGCTGGCGGCGGCGCACGAGCGGGGCATCGTGCACGGCGACCTGTCGGCGGCCAACGTGCTGTTCGACCGCGCCGGCCGGCCGTTGCTGGCCGACCTGGGTGCGGCCCGGGCGGCGACCGAAGCCGGTGTGCCGGTGGCGGTGACGGTGACCGATGTGGCCCCGGAGGTGGCCCGTGGTGCGAGCCCCGCACCGGCCTCCGACCTGTTCTCCCTGGGATCGGTGGCGTTGCACTGCCTGTCCGGCGGCCCCGCGTGGCCCGCCGACGATCTGCAGGACGTGCTCATCCAGTCCACCGCGGGGCAATGGCCGGACCCCGCGGACGTGCTCGGTCCACCGGGTCTGTTGGACGTGGTGCGCCGGCTGCTCGATCCCGAGCCGGCGCGTCGGGGGAGTGCCGCCCGGGCGGCCGTGGAACTGCGGCGCGTCGGCGAGCCGGAGCCGGTGGAGTTGGTGCAGGTGACGGAGGACGGGGCGGTGACGGGTCCGGCACCGGCGACCGTGATCCGCCCGGACGCGCCCCATCTGCTCGTTGGCGCTGCGGCTCGTCGGGGCAGGCGGCGGGTCGGTGTCCGAGATCGGCGGGGCGGCCGGCTGGCCGGTCGGCGAGGACGTCGGGGTCAACGGGCGGATGGTGGCCGGCGGGCGAGTGCGGGCCGGCAGGTATCGGTGGACCGCGGGCGGGCGGGCGCCCGGGGGCGGCGGGCGGGTCCGACGACCGGGGGATTCCGGCCGGAGCGTCGCGGTCGGATGGGACTGGGCGGGCACGCGCTGTCCCGGCGTGCTGCCGCCGATATGCCGGGTCGGCACTCGCGGCCGGGGTGGCGCCGTCGGCTGTGGTCCCGCCTGACTCGGCCGCGCTCGCCCGGGCATCCGACCGGGACCGGTCGCCGGCCCACCGGACGTGGCCCCGCCCCGGTTCTCGCCAGGCTCCAGGGAGCCGGGCCCGCGCGCGCCGCGGATCCCGCCGGGCCGGTGGGCCTGCGGTCCGCCGGGCCCATGGGGTGGGCCGGTGCCCAGGAGCAGTCCGGCACGGGCCGCCACGGCCGGGCGGCGCCGACGGGGGGCGCCGCCCGGTCCCGCGGCCCCTGGGGCATGGTGGCCGCCGTCGCGGTGCTGCTGCTGGTGGGAACCGGGGCGATCCGGGCCGGTCTGTGGTGGGCGGGGTGGGGGACCGTTGGTCCGACCGCGGTCTCGGCGCTGCCGACCGTGCCCGCTGCGGAGTCGCCTGCCCCGTCACCGTTGACGGGGGTGAACGCGGCGGGCCCGTCACCGTCGACGGGGTCGGACACGGCGGGCCCGTCACCGCCGACGGGGTTCCACAGGCCGGGTGGGGCGCGGCAGACGGCGTCCGGGTCGCCCGGCCCTCCGGTGTCGTCCCGGGCACCTCGCGCCGGGCCGGCGACTGCCGACCGGGTGGACTGGCTGGCGGTCGTCGCCGCGTTGGACCGCGCCCGCGCCGACGCACTGATCGCCGCGGATCCGGCCATGCTGTCCGAGGTGTACACCGACGACTCGCCAGCGCGAGCGGCCGATGCCGGACAGATCGCGGCGATGGTGACGGCGGGGCTTCGCGTCGCGGACGCCGGGCACCGGCTGCAGTCGGCCACTCTCGTCGCGGACGACCCGGGCGCCACCAGGGTGCGGGTGGTGGAATCCCTTCCCGCCTACCCGGTGCTGGACGCCGCCGGAACCCAGGTGGCCAGCACCGGTGCCAGCGCGCGCTCCACCGTGGTGCTCGAGTTGGTGCGCACGACCGCCGGCTACCGAATCAGCCGCGTGCTTCCGGGCTGAGCCGGACCCGTGCTTCCGGGCTGAGCCGGGCCACGTGCCGTCCGGACCGGCGCGCCTGTCGGACCGTTGTCGGTGGGTGCTTCTACCGTCACCGGCATGCGGCTGTTGCACACGTCCGACTGGCATGTCGGCCGGACGTTCCACGGACACGACCTGCTGGACGACCAGCGGGCCGTGTTGGCCGCACTCGCCGACCTGGCGGCCGAGCACGCGGTGGATGCGGTGCTGATTTCCGGCGACGTCTACGACCGGGCGGTGCCATCCGCCGACGCGATGCAGGTCGCGGCCCGGGCGGTGACGGGCATCCGGGCGGCCGGAGCCGACATCGTGGCCATCGCCGGCAATCACGATTCGGCGCCCCGGCTCGGGGTCTTCACCGACGTGCTGGAGGTGGGCGGGCTGCACCTGCGTACCGACCCCCGGCGGATCGCCGACCCGGTGCTGCTGCAGGACGGTGACGGGCCGATCGCCGTGTACGCGATTCCCTATCTGGAGCCGGAAGTCGTGCGCGCGGCGCTGGGACTGGACGGCAGCGGGCCGCTGGGCCATCAGGCGGTGCTGGAAGCGGCGATGGCGATGGTGCGCGCGGATCTGGCGTCCCGGCCGGCCGCCACCCGCTCGGTGGTGCTCGCCCACGCGTTCGTGGTGGGAGGCGCGGCCAGCGGCTCGGAACGCTCCATCGCGGTCGGTGGGGTGGAGTCGGTGGCCTCCACGGTCTTCGACGGCATCGACTACGTCGCCCTGGGCCACCTGCACGGCAGGCAGCGGTTGTCGGACCGGATGCGCTACTCGGGAAGCCCGCTGCCGTACTCGTTCACCGAGTCCGGTCACCGCAAGGGTGCCTGGCTGGTCGATCTCGGCGCCGATGGGGTACCGACGGCACGCTGGCTGGACCTACCCGTGGTGCGCCCGCTGGCCACCGTCCGCGGCACGCTGGACCAGATTCTGTCGGAGCACGACGATCTCGCCGACCACTACCTGGCCGTCGAACTCACCGATCCGGTTCGCCCGGCCGATCCGATGCGCCGGTTGCGGGAGTGCTTCCCGTTCGCCGTCACCCTGTCCTGGCAGCCGGACGGCGTCGCGCCGCAATCGGTGTCGTTCCCCGCAGTGACCGCTACCGCGCCGGACGAGGACATCGTCGAGGCGTTTCTGGCCGACTGCCGCGGCGCGGGGGCGGATCCGGGGGAGCGGCAGATCATTGCGTCGGCCCTGGCCGCGTTGCGGTCCGCGGAGGTGACCGCGTGAGGCTGCATCGGTTGGAACTATCGGCGTTCGGGCCGTTCGCCGATCGTGTCGAGGTCGACCTGGACGCGTTGGCGGCCGATGGGTTGTTCCTGCTGCACGGCGAGACCGGTGCCGGAAAGACCACGCTGCTGGATGCGGTGGCGTTCGCGCTCTATGGCCGCGTTCCCGGTGCGCGCGGCGAGGAGCGGCCGCGGCAACTGCGCTGCGACCGCGCCGATCCGTCCGTGCCGACGCGGGTCACGCTGGAGCTGACCATCGGCGGACGAAGGATGGTCATCACCCGCAGTCCGGAGTATCAGCGGCCGAAGTCCCGTGGGTCCGGCGTGACCACCCAGAGCGCGAAGGTGTCGCTGCGCTGGGTGGGAAGCCCACTCGACGGAGCAAGTCCGACCAACCTGACCAGCGCCAAGGAGATCGGCGACGTGGTCCTGGACCTGCTCGGGATGTCGGCCGACCAGTTCTTCCAGGTGGTGCTGCTGCCGCAGGGCGAGTTCGCCCGGTTCCTGCGAGCGGACACCGCCGAACGGGAAGTGCTGTTGGAGAAGCTGTTCGACACCGGCCGGTTCGCCCGGATGGAGACCTGGTTCGCGGAGGCCCGGCGCGCGGCGCGTGCGGCGGCGGACGACGCGGCCGCCCTGGTTGCTCAGGAACTGGCCCGGGTGCTGGAAGCGGCAGGATTGCCGGACCCGGGTGTCGTCGCCGGTGAGGGGGTGCCGGAGCCGGGCGTCGTCGACGGTGACGGGGGGCCTGGGTCCCGCATGGTCGAAAACGAGCGCGTGTCGGGGTCCGGCGTCGGCGTGGCTGCTGAGCCGGCCGGGCCGTTGGTGGCGGCGAGGGATGATGCGTCCGGTCCGGCGACGGCCGACGCCGACTGGCTGGCCCGGCTGCAGGCCGACCTGCGCGACCGCGCGGTGACGGCAACGTCGATCGCCGAGCGGGCGCGCGCCGAACGGGACGCGGCTGCCGCCGAACTTGCGGCCGGGGAGCGCCGCGACGCAGCCGTCGCCCGCCTGTTGGAATTGCGCGCCGAACAGGCTGCGCTGGACGAGGGCGCCGACGCGCACCGTGCACTGGTGGATCGGCTCGGCGCGGCACGGCGGGCGGCAGATGTGGTGACCGCGCACCGTGCCGTCACGCAGGCCGAGCGGGCGGAAACCCGTGCCCGACTGGCTGTCTCGCAGGCAGCTGACGCGGTACCCGACGAGTTCCGACCCGAGCTCGGCGTCGTGGGGACCCACCAGATGGACCTCGACGACGGGCTCTTCAGCCTCGAGGAGGACGGCTCGGCGCACG
>DASSTH010000242.1:0-10822 GCA_035708025.1 Nakamurella sp.
CGCGCAACGCCACGCACCAGATGAAGAAGATGACCCTGGCGAACCTCAAGGAGTTCCGGGACACCCTGCACATCCCGGTCTCGGACGCGGAGCTGGACGCGGACCCGTACGCCCCGCCCTACTACCACCCCGGGCCGGACGCCGAGGAGATCCGCTACATGATCGAGCGCCGGCAGGCGCTGGGCGGGTTCGTTCCCGAGCGCCGGGTGACGGCCAAGCCGCTGGTGCTGCCCGGCGACAAGGTCTACGAGGTGCTGCAGCGCGGCTCCGGCAAGCAGGAGATCGCCACCACCATGGCGTTCGTGCGGCTGGTCCGCGACCTGTTCAAGGACCCGGAGATCGGCAAGCGGATCGTGCCGATCGTGCCGGACGAGGCCCGCACCTTCGGGATGGACTCGTTCTTCCCGAACCAGAAGATCTACAACCCGGCCGGCCAGCTGTACACCGCGGTGGACGCCCAGCTCATGTTGGCCTACAAGGAGTCCGAGCAGGGCGTGATCCTGCACGAAGGGATCAACGAGGCCGGCTGCGCGGCGATCATGACGGCGGTGGGCACGTCGTACGCGACCCATGGCGAGCCGATGATCCCGATGTACATCTTCTACTCGATGTTCGGGTTCCAGCGCACCGGCGACGGCTTCTGGGCAGCCGGCGACCAGATGGCCCGCGGCTTCGTGCTGGGTGCCACCGCCGGCCGCACCACCCTGACCGGCGAGGGCTTGCAGCACGCCGACGGGCACTCGCAGTTGCTGGCCGCGGCCTACCCGCACGTGGTGGCCTACGACCCGGCCTACGGCTACGAGATCGCACACATCGTGAAGGACGGGCTGCGCCGCATGTACGGCGGTGGCGGGGAGAACGCCGCCGCGGGCAGCTTCGGCGGCGAGGACGTCCTGTACTACATCACGATGTACAACGAGCCGTACGTGCAGCCCGCCGAGCCGTCCGGTTTGGACGTGGACGGTCTGCTGCGCGGCATGTACCTGCTGGCCCCCGCGGCCGATGCGGAGGACCGGGCACGCGCGCAGCTGCTGGCCTCCGGGGTCGGGGTGCGCTGGGCGCTGGAGGCGCAGCAACTGCTGGCCGACGACTGGAGCGTGGCGGCCGACGTGTGGTCGGTGACCAGCTGGAGCGAACTGCGCCGGCAGGCCGACGCGGTGGAGCGGGAGCGGCTGCTGGATCCGGCATCGGCGGCGGTCCCCTACGTCAGCCAGGCACTGGCCGGCCGGTCCGGACCGGTGGTGGCCACCAGCGACTATCAGCGGGCGGTGGCCAACCAGATCGCTCCGTGGGTTCCGGCCAACTACACCGCACTGGGCGCCGACGGATTCGGCTTCTCCGACACCCGGCCGGCGGCCCGCCGGTACTTCCTGATCGACGGACCGTCCATGGTGGTGGCCACCCTGGCGGCGCTGGAGCGGCGCGGCGAGTACCGGGCCGGGGCGGCGGCCGAGGCGGTGGAGCGCTACCGTCTGCACGACGCGTCGGCGGGGACGTCCGGCTCGGCGGGCGGCGAGAGCTGACCCACCGGCCCGCTGCGGATGTGACGAGGATAAGCGGCACCACCGGTGCACGATGAGCGTGTCGGCCTCACTCCGGGAGAAGCATGTCCGACGAGACGAGCATGAAGGCCAAGAAGGTCTTGATCACGGCCGGCGCAGCAGGGCTGGGGCTGGAAATGGCCCGGGTATTCGTCGCAGCCGGCGCCAGGGTGCTGGTGTGCGACGTCGACGACGTCGCCCTGAACGCGGCCGGCGCCGCCATCCCGGGACTACACACCACCGTCGCGGACGTCTCGGACGAGGTGAGCGTCGCCGCCCTGTTCGAGCGGGTCGTCGCACAGCTCGGGGGGCTGGACGTACTGATCAACAACGCGGGGATCGCCGGCCCGACCGGCTACGTCGAGACCCTCAGCAAGGCGGAGTGGGACCGCACCCTGGCGGTCAACATCACCGGGCAGTTCCTGTGCGCCCGCCTGGCGGTGCCGCTACTCAAGCAGTCGTCCGCGGGTGTCATGATCAACCTGTCATCGGCCGCCGGCCACCTGGGATTCGCCGGACGCTCCGCTTACTCCGCGTCGAAATGGGCGGTGGTCGGGTTCACCAAGTCCCTGGCCATAGAGCTCGGCAAGTTCGGTATTCGCGTCAACGCCATCCTGCCCGGCGCCGTCGAGGGTCCGCGCATCCGCGCGGTGATCGCGGCCAAGGCCGAGACGCTGGGCGTGCCGGTCCACGAGGTCGCGCAGTCCTACGAGAGCCAGGCGTCGCTGGGGCGGATGGTCTCGGCACGCGACGTCGCCAACATGGCGCTGTTCGCCGCCAGCGACGCGGCCGCCAGCGTCAGCGGCCAGGCACTGGTGGTCGACGGACATACCCAGGCGCTGGTCTGACGTGCCCGCCGATCCGATGAACATCGCCATCGTCGGCACCGGGCTGATCGGACAGGCCTGGGCCATCGTGTTCGCCCGCGCGGGCTGCCAGGTGCGGGTGTGGGACGGCGATGCGGCCGCGCTGGACGGCGCCGTCGAGCTCATCGCGGGCCAGGCGCGGGAATTGCAGAGCAGGCACCTGCTGGACGACGCCAGCGCCCTGATCGCACGGATACATGCTTCGCCGGACCTGGCCGAGGCGCTGGACTCCGCTGCCTACGCGCAGGAGAGCCTGCCGGAAGTACTGACTGCCAAGCAGGACATCTTCCGGCGCATCGACGAGCTGGCCGGACCGGCCACCATCCTGGCCAGTTCCACATCCAGCATCCCCGCCTCGGCCTTCACGGAGCACCTGCCGGGGCGCGGCCGCTGCCTGGTGGCCCACCCGGTGAACCCGCCCTATCTCGTGCCGGTCGTCGAACTGTGCGGGGCGCCGTGGACCGAGCCCGGCACCGTCGATCGCGCACGCAGCATCATGCTGGCGGTGGGGCAACGGCCAGTGGTGGTGCGCAAGGAGGTCGACGGCTTCATCCTGAACCGCCTGCAGGGCGCCCTGCTGCGCGAAGCATTCCGGCTGGTACAGGACGGTTACATCAGCGTCGAGGACCTCGACGCCACCGTCTCGGACGGGCTTGGCCTGCGCTGGTCCTTCATGGGGCCGTTCGAGACCATCGACCTGAACGCGCCGGGCGGACTGGCCGACTACTGCGTCCGCTACGGCGCCATGTACGAATCCATCGCGCAGCAGCAGGTCGACACCAGCGCATGGCCGGCCGCGCTGGTCGCGGACGTCGACCGCCAACGACGCGTGCAGCTACCCGCCGACGCGCTGCTCGAGCGGCGCCGGTGGCGCGACCGGCGCCTGATGGCCCTGCTGCACCACAAGAAGCAGATGGAGGCGACCGACCCGTGACACCCCGGGCGGCGGGCCGCCCCGCCCGACCGCCCGCAGGCTCCGATCTACATCTCGTCACCGACCGAGGGACATCCATGGCAATCAAGCGCAAGGCCATCATCACCTGCGCCGTCACCGGCGCCATCCACACCCCCAGCATGTCGAAGTACTTGCCGGTGACGGCCGACGAGATCGCCGAGGCGGGCATTGCTGCCGCCGACGCGGGAGCGGCCATCCTGCACCTGCACGCCCGCGATCCGATCGACGGCCACCCATCCCAGGACCCGGAACTGTTCCGCCCGTTCCTGGAGACGATCAAGGCCGGCACCGATGCCGTCATCAACATCACCACCGGCGGCAGTCCTCACATGACCGTGCAGGAGCGCATGCGCCCGGCGATGACGTTCAAGCCCGAGGTCGCGTCGCTGAACATGGGCTCCATGAACTTCGGCCTGTTCCCCATGCTGGGCCGCTTCAAGGAATTCGAGTTCGACTGGGAACGCGAGCACCTGGAGAACAGCCGGGACCTGATCTTCAAGAACACCTATCAGGACATCGAGACCATCCTTCGCAGGGGCACCGAGAACGGCACCCGTTTCGAATTCGAGTGCTATGACATCGGCCACCTGTACAACCTCAAGCACTTCGTGGATCGCGGCCTGGTGCAGAGTCCACCGTTCATCCAGTCGGTGTTCGGCATCCTGGGCGGCATCGGCCCGGACCCGGAGGACCTGATGCACATGCGGCGCACGGCCAATCATCTGTTCGGCGACGGCTACCAGTGGTCCATCCTGGGTGCCGGCCGCAACCAGATTCCGCTGGCCACCATGGGCGCCGCCATGGGCTCCCACGTGCGCGTGGGCCTGGAGGATTCGCTGTGGATCGGCCCTGGGCAACTGGCCGCGTCGAACGCCGAACAGGTCAGCCGCATCCGCGTCATCCTCGAAGCCCTGAATGTGGAGATCGCCACGCCCGACGAGGCGCGCGACATCCTGCGCCTGAAGGGCGGCGACCAGGTCGACTTCTAGCGCGATCAGGTCGAGTTCTCGAAGGAGCGTCATGTTCGATCTCACCGGACAGGTCGCACTGGTCACCGGTTCGTCACGCGGCATCGGCTACGCGGCCGCACGGGCCCTGGGCCGGCAGGGGGCCGTGGTTGCCATCAACGGCCGCGACCCGGACGCCCTGCGGCGGGCCGGCGACGCGCTGCGCGACCAGGGGATCGCGGTGCACGTCGTGCCTTTCGACGTCACCGACGTGGCCGCGGCCGAGCGGGCCATCGACACCCTGATCGGCATCACCGGAAGGCTGGACATCTACTTCGCCAACGCAGGCGTCCAGCATCGCGCACCGCTGCTGTCGTTCCCCCAGGCCGAGTTCGAACGGATCGTCTTCGCCAACCTGACCGCACAGTGGGCGCTCGGCCGGCACGTCGCCGCCGGAATGGCCGCTCGGGGGTACGGCCGGATCCTGTTCACCGGGTCACTCTCCGCCCTGCTGGGCCGTAAGGAGATCACCGCCTACAGTGCCGCCAAGGCGGCCATCCACGGCATGGTGCGGCAGTGGGCAACCGAGCTTTCCGGGTCCGGCGTCACGGTCAACGCCGTCGCCCCGGGCTACATCCGCACGGAGCTCACCCGGAACCTGTGGTCCGACGACGAATTCAACCGGTGGCTGGAAAGCCGTGTCCCGCAGGGAAAATGGGGAGTTCCCGACGACGTGGTGGCAGCCGTGGTGTTCCTGGCCGCTCGTGAAGCCGGCTACGTGACCGGACAGGTCCTGGTCGTCGACGGAGGCATGGCATCGGTGATGTGACGAGCGTGCTGCCCGCGACGGCATCCCCCACCGGCGCGGGTACGCCGCACCGATGCCTGCGCCGACCCCCGCAGCCTTCGGGTGAGCCGTCACGCCCGCTCGACGACACGACGCGACGGCCCCGGACGGGACTACCCTGGCCTCCCGGCGCGTTGCACTGTCAGCATCGGCACAGAAGGAGGGTCGGCGTGTTCAGCGCAGACACCGAACTGGAGATCAACGAGACCAAGCTGCCCGGCATCGGCCTGCGACACGACTTCGTCACCGAGGACGGCCGCCGGGTGGGTGTGGTCAGCCGGAAGAGCGGGCGCCGGGACCTGGTGGTGTTCGGCAAGGACGACCCGGACGCCTGTTCCCTGTCGGTGTCGCTGACCGGCGCGGAGGCGGACGCGCTGGCCGAGTTCCTGGGCAGCCGGCGCATCGTGGAACGGCTGGCCACCCTGTCCGAGCAGGTGGCCGCGCTGGTCACCGGCAAGGTGCGCATCGCCCACGGATCCCGGTACGACGGCCTGACGCTGGGTGCCACCAAGGCGCGCACCCGTACCGGGGCGTCGGTGGTGGCGCTCATTCGCGACGGCGAGGCCATCGCGTCCCCGGGCCCGGAGGCCGGGCTGCGTGGCGGCGACGTGCTGGTCGTGGTGGGCACGTCCGAGGCCTTGGAAGCGCTGCGCGAGATCGTCGCCGAATAGCGGCTCGTGGACGAGGCCCTCACCCTGATCGAACTGGGCGGGATCGTGCTCGCCCTGGGTCTGCTCGGCCGCCTGGCGGGGCGCATCTCGCTGTCCCCCATCCCGCTGTACCTGCTGGCCGGGCTGCTGGTCGGCGAGCACGGCCCACTGCCGCTGGGAGCCAGCGCGGAGTTCATCTCCACCGGCGCCGAGATCGGCGTCATCCTGCTGCTCCTGCTGCTCGGCCTGGAGTACACCGCGGCCGAACTGATCACCAACCTGCGCCAGCAGGCCGCCGCCGGGGCGATGAACCTGGTGGCCAACGCGGCGCCCGGGGTGGTGGCCGGTCTGCTGCTGGGTTGGCCGCCCGCCGCGGTGGTGGCCATGGCCGGCATCACCTACGTGTCCAGTTCCGGCATCACCGCCAAGCTGCTGTCCGACCTGGGCCGGGTCGGCAACCGGGAGACCCCGGTCGTGCTGTCCCTGCTGGTGCTGGAGGACCTGTCGATGGCCGGCTACCTGCCGGTGCTGACCGCCATGCTGGCCGGCGTGGGCTTCTGGTCCGGGGCGCTGAGCGTGGGGATCGCGCTGGTGGCGGTGACGGTGGCGCTGCTGATCGCGCTGCGCTATGGGCGCACCCTGGGCCGGCTGCTGTTCAGCGAGAACTCCGAGGTGCTGCTGCTGATCGTGTTCGGGGTGGCGCTGCTGGTGGCCGGTCTGGCGACCCGCGCCCAGGTCTCCGAGGCGGTGGGCGCGTTCCTGGTGGGCATCGCGCTGTCCGGTCGGGTGGCGCAGAACGCCGAACAGGTGCTCACGCCGCTGCGCGACCTGTTCGCCGCGGTGTTCTTCGCGTTCTTCGGCATGCAGATCCACCCCGAGGACATCCTGAGCATGCTGCTTCCGGCGCTGGCGCTGTCGGCGGTGACGGTGACGACCAAGGCCGCCGTCGGGGCGTGGGCGGCCCGGCGCTCCGGCATCGCGCGGGCCGGCCAGATCCGCGCCGGCACCGTCATGGTGGCCCGGGGCGAATTCAGCATCATCATCGCCGGGCTGGCCACCGGGTCGGCGATCGTGGCACCCGGACTCGCGGCACTGGCCGGCACCTATGTGCTCGTCATGGGCATCGCCGGCCCGCTGATCGCCCGGGCCGGGGATCCGGTCGGCCGGTGGCTGGCGGCCCGGCCGGATCGGCGCGCCGCCCGCGCCGCGCCGGATCGGGGGGCCGCACGCGCCACGCCGCGCGCCGACGGATCCGTCACCGAAGCACCCGCTTTTCCGGTGCCGCAGGCCGTGGAGGGCGAGCCGGCCGATACCGGTTGATCGAGATTGCGCGAAACTCGACCGGCAGGGACGAATCTGCGCAGGTCAATCCGGTGACGGTGATCCAAGACCACCGCAAGATGACGACTCGGCTACGATCTTGTCCCCACCTTGCGCCCCGCTCTATGCATCCGGGCTGCTGAGGCGCTACTGTTCCCACCGTTGTTGCTCTTCTCCTGGTGCTGATGCGGCATCGAACCGGGGCAAGGCGCATCCCCCCGGTCGGACATGACCCGCCCGGGGTGTCAGAACCCCGCGGGGCCGGCTCCGCGGACAACCGCTCGAGGAGAGCAAGCATGGCGCAGGGCACGGTCAAGTGGTTCAACGCGGAGAAGGGCTACGGCTTCATCTCCCCCGACGACGGCTCCGGTGACGTCTTCGTGCACTACTCCGCCATCGGCGGGTCGGGCTACAAGACGCTCGAAGAGGGCCAGCGCGTCACGTTCGAGGTCGAGCAGTCCCCGAAGGGACCGCAGGCCACGGGCGTCAGCGCCGTCTGAACCAGCACACCTCCGGCAGGGGCCGTCACCGCAAGGTGCCGGCCCCTGTCGCATTCCCGGCCGGCTGACCGGGCCGGGCCGGGCCGCCGGGCCCGCCGTGCGCCGACCTGCCGGGCTGGCATGCTGAGCCGCGTGACCCATGCGTCCCGGACCGGGAACACCGGCGACGGCCGGTCGGATGGCATCAGCCCGGCCACCCTGCGGGCCGTGGAACGGGCCGCGGGCGCCGTGGCCACCCGCTCGGTGGCGCAGATGGACGAGCGGCTCAGCTGGTTCCGGGCGCTGCCGGCCGACCAGCGGTCCTGGGTCACCCTGGTCGCCCAGGCCGGCATCGCGGGCTATGTGACCTGGGCGGAGAATCCCGGAACCGACTCTCGCATCGCCGAGCAGGTGTTCGGCACGGCGCCGCGCGACCTGATCCGCGCCGTATCACTGCGCCGCACCGTCGAACTGGTGCGGATCGCGATCCTGGTCGCCGAGGAGCACCTGCCGGCGCTGGCCGCCGACCCGGTGGAGCAGGCTGCGCTGCGGGAATCGCTGTTGCGCTACAGCCGGGAGATCGCGTTCGCCGCGGCCGCGGTGTATGCCGCCGCGGCGGAGACCCGCGGGGCCTGGGACGCCCGGGTGGAGGCCGCGGTGGTGGACGGCATCGTGCGAGGCGAGGACCCGCAGACGCTGTCCTCCCGGGCCGCCGCGCTGAACTGGGACCCGGCCACCCCGGCCCAGGTGCTGGTGGGCGCCGCGCCGCTGGTGGAACGGGACCACGCGGTCGCCGCGGTCGCCGAGTGGGCCCGCGCCAGGCGGCGGCCGGCGATGGCCGCGGTGCACGGATCCATGCTGGTGGTGGTGGTGTCCGGATCCGCACCGCCGGATCCGGAGGTGGCCGACCTGTTCGGCGCCGGACCGGTGGTGCGCGGGCCGGCCGGCACCGGTCTGGCCGGGGCCAGCCGGTCGGCCGCCGACTCGCTGTCCGGATACCGGGTCGCGGCGGCCTGGCCGGACGCCCCGCGACCGGTGGACTCCGCCGACCTGCTGCCCGAACGGGTGCTCGGCGGTGACGCCCGGGCCGAGGAACTGCTGCGCTCGGAGGTGTACGCGCCGCTGGCGACCGCGGGCTCGCCGCTGCTGGCCACCCTGGACGCGTACCTGGCCCACGGCGGCGCCCTGGAGCCGGCGGCCCGCAGCCTGTTCGTGCACCCCAACACCATGCGGTACCGGCTGCGCCGGGTGGCCGAGATCACCGGCCGGGACCCGTGGGTGCCCAGGGACATGCTCGCGCTGAACGTGGCGCTCATCCTGGGCCGGCTCGGCGCGCCCGCAGGTGGCTCCGTACCGAGCTGACCGGTTCGGATGGTTCCGCCGTAGCGGTTGGAGGAACCGCACAACTGTGGTGGCCGGACTTGGTGCCCGCCCGCCCCGCTCGGGGTGATCCCCGCGTGGTTGTCTGGATGAGTGCTCGCCCTCCTCGCGCCCGGTCAGGGCGCCCAGAAGCCCGGCATGCTCGCCCCCTGGCTGGAGTTGCCCGGCCTGACCGACCTGGCCGGCCGGATGTCCGAGGCGGCCGGCCTGGACCTGACCGCCCTGGGCAGCACGGCGACCGCGGAGCAGATCAAGGACACCGCGGTGACGCAGCCGCTGGTGGTGGCCACCGCCCTGCTGGCGGCCTCCGTGATCGACCTGCCGGCCGGCGCGCCGGCCGCCGGGCACTCGGTGGGAGAACTGGCCGCCGCCGCACTGTCCGGCGTCATCGACCCCGTCACCGCCGTGCGCCTGGCGGGCCGTCGCGGGCGTGCCATGGCGGCCTGCTGCGCGCTCACCCCGACCTCCATGTCCGCGGTGCTGGGCGGGCAGACCGACCAGGTGCTGCAGGTGCTCGACGCACGCGGCCTGGTGGGCGCCAACGTCAACGGCGGCGGGCAGATCGTCGCCGCCGGGCCGCTGGAGGCACTGGCGGCGCTGGCCGCCGACCCGCCGGCCGGGTCGCGGGTCATCCCGCTGCCGGTGGCGGGGGCCTTCCACACCGAGTACATGGCCGGCGCGGAGCAGGACCTGGCCGATGCCGTCGCCGGCCTGCAGCCGTCCGACCCGGTCCGGCCGCTGCTGACCAACGCGGACGGCAGCGTCGTTCCCACCGGCGCGGCGTACCTGCGGCTGCTGGTCTCCCAGTTGACCCGACCGGTGCGCTGGGACCGGTGCATGGCCACGCTGTCCGACCTGGGCGTCACCGGGGTACTGGAATTCCCGCCGGCCGGCACCCTCACCGGGCTGGTCAAGCGAGAACTCAAGACGGTGGCCACGCTGGCGGTCCGGACGCCCGCGGACCTGGACGCGGTCGCCGACTTCATCGCCGAACACGGCGCCACGACGGGTGCCGGGCCGGCCCCGGACGCCGACCGCGCCGGCGCCACCGACCCGTCCACAGCAGAGGTGACCCGATGAACCCCCGTGTGCGCATCACCGCTCCCGCCCCGCTGCCCGGCGCCCGGATCTCCGGTCTGGGTCACTACCGCCCGGAGCGGGTGGTGACCAACGACGACCTGTCCCAGTTGATGGATACCAACGACGAGTGGATCCAGTCCCGGGTCGGGATCGCCGAGCGGCGGTTCGGCACCGAGGCCGACACCGTGGCGACCATGGGCGCCCGGGCTGGCAAGGCCGCGATCGCGGAGGCCGGACTGTCCCCCGCCGATATCGACACCGTCATCGTGGCCACCTGCACCCTGGAGACCCAGATCCCGCACGCGTCCACCCAGGTGGCGGCCGCCCTGGGCATCCACGCGCCGGGCTCGTTCGACATCAACGCGGCGTGCGCCGGATTCTGCTACGGCCTGGCGGTCGCCGCGCAGACGGTGCGCGCCGGCAACGCCCGCAACGTGCTGCTGATCGGCTCGGAAAAACTCACCAGCTGGGTCGACCCGGTGGACCGGGCCACCGCCATCATCTTCGCCGACGGCGCCGGCGCCGCCGTCGTCACCGGCTCGGACACCGAGCAGATCGGGCCGGTGGCCTGGGGCAGCGACGAGGAGCACACCCGCACCATCGAGGTCGCGGACCGCACCGGGTTCATCTTCCAGGAGGGCCAGACCGTCTTCCGGTGGGCCACCACCCAGATCGCCCCGGTGGCCGTCCGCGCCGCGGAGCTGGCCGGGGTCGCCCTGTCCGACATCGACGTGCTGGCCTGCCACCAGGCGAACCT
>DASSTH010000243.1:0-3310 GCA_035708025.1 Nakamurella sp.
CGCGCATCGACGGGGAGTCGGCACCGGCGGGCGTGCCGAGGGCATCGGCGTCGCTGGTTGACGGGAGGTCAGCACCGGCGGGCGCGCCCAGGGCATCGGCGTCGCCGCTCAACGGGGAGTCAGCACCGGCGGGCGCGCCCAGGGCATCGGCGTCGCGGGTCTGCGGGGAGCCGGGACCGGAGGGCGTGCCGCCGATCGGGGCCGCGCCGGGTCCGGCCATCCCGTCACCGATCAGGGCCTGGGCACCGTCGCCGATGCGGGCATCGCCGTCGCCGATGCGGGCCCGGCCACCGTTGACGGAGGCGTCGGGTCCGGTGACGGCGGCACCGCGGCGAACCTCGTCACCGCCGGGGTGCGCACGTCCCGCACGCCTGTTGCCGCCGACAGTGCCGTCGCCGTCCGGTGGGCCGGCATCGGCCGGATGCGGGTCCGCGGGTGGGGCGGTGGCGTCGCCCGAACCGGGCGGGGTGCGCTCGCTCATCACCGGTCAGGCTACGGGGTGTCGCGTTGGGTGCGGTTGAGGCGACGCACTGTGGTGACGCGGCGCGTGCGGCACTGCGCGGGGCGGACGGGCGCGGGGCCGGTCAGCGCGACGGTTCGCGCTTCTCCTTGATCTTGGCGGCCTTGCCGCGCAGCCCGCGCAGGTAGTACAGCTTGGCCCGGCGCACGTCGCCGCGGGTGACGACCTCGATCTTGTCCAGGTTGGGCGAGTGCACCGGGAAGGTGCGCTCCACGCCGACGCCGAAGCTGATCTTGCGCACGGTGAAGGTCTCGCGCACGCCACCGCCCTGCCGGCGGATCACGTTGCCGGCGAAGACCTGGATCCGGGAGCGGGAACCCTCGATGACCTTCACATGCACCTTGACCGTGTCGCCGGGGCGGAAGTCGGGAATGTCGTCGCGGAGTGATCCGGCGTCCAGCGCGTCCAGGGTGTTCATGATGTCCTCTTCGATTCCTGCGTCGTGCAACTCGTGGTGGTCACGCCCGGCCCGGGGTGGGACGGACGGCAGCCAGGTGCCGGCGGTCCGTGCGGGGCCGGCGGCTGGCGAACTGCGGGTTCTCACCGATCAGCGCCGATCAGCCGGCGCGCGGCAACCGGTCCATTGTGCCAGACCACCGGGTGCCGGAAGAAATCGGCGGAGTTGGCGCCCTGCCGCTTACCGCTTCCCGGGTCGTGAGTGCCAGGCAGCGCGATGGCGCTGCGTGGGGCTCACGACTCGGGTATGGCGACAGGCTCCGGCTCCTCCACGAAGGCGGCATCGATCTCCCGCCGGTGGCGGTGCAGCACTCCCCAAGTGATCAGCGCCACGACCGCCCCGGCGGCGCCGGCGATGGCGAACACCGCCGTGAGCCCGAACGCCCCACCGAGCGCTCCCCCGGCCAGGCTGCCCAGCGGAATGCCGCCCCAGATCACCGTCCGGTACGCGCCCTGCACCCGGCCGAACAGCGCCTCCGGGATCAGCGCCTGGCGCACCGACATGATCTGCACGTTGAACGCGGACACCGACCCGGCCGAGACGGCGAACAGCACCATGCCCACGACCGGCTGCTGCACGAGGGCCATGGCCAGCACGGCCAGCGCGGACGCCAGCTCGCACACGCCCATCGCCGCCGGCCGGCCGAGCCAGGACGTCAACCGCGGCGAGAACACCGACCCGAGCACGGCACCCACCCCGGCGACCGCCAGCAGCACGCCGAATCCCCGTTCGGACAGGCCGAGGTTCTCCAGCGCGAACAGCACCATGATCCCGTTCACCAGGGACTGCAGCAGCCCGGACAGGCCGGTGGTCAGCATCAGCGCCCGCAGGATGCGGTGACGGGCCAGCCAACGCAGCCCCTCTGCCATGTCCGCCCGCACCGACGTGCGGGCCGTCCGCTCCGGCCGGAACCGGCCCGCCACGGTGACGATCAGCCCGGCGGCCAGCAGGTACGCCCCGGCGTTGCCCCACAGCGGGATGGACGCCGCGATGGCGAACAGCCAGGCACCGATCGGCGCGCCCAGGAAGATGTTGCCGACGCTCTCGGCGGTGGTCAGCAGGCTGTTGCCGCGCTCCAGCTGGGAGCGGCCCACCACGGCGGGGAGCATCGCCCGGGCCGCGCTGTCGTACACCGTCTCGGCGCAGCCCAGCAGGAACGCCGCGGCGTACAACAGCGGCAGCGACGCCATCCCGGTCGCCACCGCGGCGGCCATGCTGGCCAGCAACGCGCCCCGGACGACGTTGGCGGCCGCCATGGCGGTGCGCCGGTTCATCCGGTCCACCAGCGTCCCGGCGGGCAGCGCGAACAGCAGCCAGGGCAGGAAGGCCAGGGACGCCAGCGCCGACACGGCGAGCGGGTCGCGGGTCAGCGTCGCGGCCAGCAGCGGGAGCGCCGCCTGCAACACCCCGTCGGACAGGTTGGAGGTGCTGCTGGAGGCGAACAGCCGCCAGAACGGGGCGCCCAGGGTGCGCTTCGCGGCGGTGGGCGCCGCCGCCGGCGGGGCCGCACTCACCGGGCACCGTCGGACGCGGTGGCGGGCAGCCCGGCGTGCTCGGTCGGCGTGGTGTTGATGGTCAGCAACACCCGCCGGGATCCGGGTTCGCCGGACACCAACCGGTAGCGGTCGATGATCGCATCGAGGTCCTCGTGCAGGGCCTGCACCTGGTCCGGGGTCAGGCTGAGCCGGGTCTCCATCCGGCGGATGCTGTCTCGCCACGGCTGCGGCCAGCTCCGGGCCTGCTGCAGGGCGCGCAGCGCGCGTTCCATGTCTTGCACCAACTGCTCACGGAACACCAGGTCCACCGCCGGGCTGGTGGCCGCGTCGTCAGCGAGGTCCAGCACCGGCAGGTTCCACCCGCCGGGCACCGGTCGCCAGTAGCGTTCCCGGCCGGTCCCGCCCGGGTCCTCGACGATGAAGCCGTGCCGGTGCAGCTGGCGCAGGTGATAGCTGGTGGCGCCGCTGGATTCGCCGAGCGCGGTGGCGAGCTGGGTGGCCGTCGCCCGGCCCCGGTCGTGCAGTTCGGTCAGCAGGCGCATCCGCAGCGGGTGCGCCAGGCCCTTGAGCGCCTCCGGTCCGACGACGCGGGGGTCGCCTGGGGCCGACGTTGAGTTCACGGCGTCGTCAGCGGCGTCGTCGGCGGCGTCGACGGCGGTGTGGTCACGGCGGGCGTCACGGGTGACTTCCCGAGCGTCGGGATCACGAGTCATGAGCGCAAAGATATCTTTGCAGCGTTCTCATTGCAACACTTTCTTGGCATGACCCGTGGGGGGTCGCTCGGCTCGCTTCAGTTCCGTTGCCTCGATCTCCGAAAAGTCGCAACTCGATGACACC
>DASSTH010000244.1:0-9793 GCA_035708025.1 Nakamurella sp.
GAGGTGATTGACGCGTTCGCCAACCTGGAATGGCAGCTGGCCAGCCCCGCGCCGACACTCGGGTGAGCCCGCCGGTGCGCCGGGTGCCCAGCCGACGTTGACGGGCGCCGGCACGCAGCGGTGTCGCTCGTCCCAGCGTCGTGTCATGCAATCCACGAGTTCGCCACCGGAGCCGCGACCTTCTGCTTTGCCCGGGGGTCCTCGCGCCAGGTACGCTGACCAAGCGACGTTCCCGCGGGAATGTCCAGGGAAGCGTGCCAGAGCGGCCGAATGGGACACACTGCTAATGTGTTGTGCTCGTTGAGGGCACCGAGGGTTCAAATCCCTCCGCTTCCGCGGTGACGGTCCTTCGTGGCCGGCACGCCATCGTCGGGGGAAGCCTCGGCACGGTCCGGCTCCGGCCGGCACAACTGAACAGGCGCCTGTAGCTCAACGGATAGAGCATCTGACTACGGATCAGAAGGTTGGGGGTTCGAATCCCTCCAGGCGCGCTCATTCTCCGTAGCGGAGTTGGCCGTCGACGCGCCAGTGTGTCGACATCGCCTCCGGCATCCCCTGAGGGACAGGTTCCGGCTGAATGTGCAACCCGCGGAGGGTGGCATCAGTCAGTCCAGCCGTGCCGGACGATCAGCACGACGGCCACCGTGGCTTGAAGGACCGCCACCGTCAGCGGCGCCCACGCGGAAGCGGGTGGCGTGGTGCCCGGCAGGAGCCAGGCCAGTATCTGGACTATCAGCGCGCCGGTCCCAAGCCCGATCGCGGCGCCGAGCAGACGGACGCGGAACGGCCATCGTCGCCTCCACCACGACCTGGTGGCCATCACATCGCCTCCCTTGGTCCCCGCATCGTAGGGCGTCTGGCCCCGTCGGGCATTACGGCGGACGAGGAGACGCCGTCGAGAGAAAGGCGGCAGGACTACGGCCGGCGACTCGGCGTTCATGACGTCACCGCTGGTCGACCTCGACCCGGGACCGGGAATAGTGGTTCTGTCGCCCGCGCCACAACTCGACGACGGCGACGGCACCGATGAGCACGGGCAGCAGCCCGGCCAGACCATAGGACAGCGGGACGATCCTGTCGTAGCTCTCGCCCCCGACCGACAGGTCCGTCAGGGCGATGACCGCGCCGACAACGAACAGGACCGTGCTGATCAAGCGGGTGCGCCGGCTGCCTCGCACGTGCAGGACGATCGCCCACAGCCATCCGGCCATGCCGAGCACTCCCACGGCAGCCAGGTAAATCGCGATGGCATTGCGGTCGGCGGCCACCGAGCCGGCAGGCCAGGCCGGGTAGGCGTCACGGACATGGCCGGCGATGCTGTCCACGGTGAACAGATCGACCAACGGGGCGACGGTGACGAGTGCCGTCACCGCCAGTCCCAGATAGAACAGGAACGCCGGACGCCGAAGCGTCGCTGTCGTCGTCATCTTTGCCTCCTTGGCGTACCCGAAGGCACCACCCACAACTCTTACGATGTACGTTTCCACGATAGGCTTACGTTGTAAGAGTCGTCAACCCTGAAGGGATCGATGCCGATGAAGCGGGGGCAGGGTCAACGGGCGGGCCTGAGCAGGGAGGCCGTGCTGGACGCCGCCATGACGCTGGTCGACCGGGAAGGGCTCGAGGCGCTCACCATGCGCCGGCTGGCGGCCCAACTCGGCGTCGAGGCGATGACGATCTACCACCACGTGCCGAACAAGGCTGCACTGCTCGACGGGCTGGTGGAACGCCTGCTGACCGCGGCGGCCGCGCCGCTGTTCGAGGACGCCTCGTGGAAGACCGCGCTGCGCGAATTGGCCCACTCGTGGCTCGCCGCCCTCCGGGCGCACCCGAACCTGATGCCAGCGGTGCTCTCCCGTCCGGCCGTCACGCCGGCGACCCTGCGCGTCATGGACCGAGTCATGGAACGCCTGGCGCGGGCGGGATTCCCGCACGAGCGCGGGCTGGCCATCCTGTATTCGGTGGCCGGTTACGCAACCGGCCAGGCGGTCAGCGGCACGGCAGATCCGGACGGCCCCGATCAGACCGGCGTCCTCGGGGCGGTGGACCTGGCTGCCTACCCGACTCTCGCCAGGGCACTTCGGGCCGGCTCCGCGCGGCCGGCCGACCGCTTCGACTATGGCCTGGATGCGATGCTGCGCGGCTTCGAGGCGGACCTCGACTCGCCGTGACCGGGTCCACGGCCGGCGAGCGGGAGATGACGAACACCCGCGGAATCGCAGTGACTTTACCTGCCCGATGATCCCGAGACCGGTCGGAAGACCGCGCGGTAGCCCGCAGCGGCCAGCCACGCGCGAGCCCGGCCCCGCCGGCGGTCGTCGCTGAAGGAGAACCACTCGGCGCGTTCGTCCGGATAATCGAACAACACGTCCTTGAACCGGCGGAAGGCGCCGCGGCCGTTCAGTGCGACGTCGAGCTTGCCGGCCAGAACTGCGTCGGTGCAGGTCTCGGCGAACTGGACCATGTCCTGGTAACCGTCACGAGAACCCTGTGGCCACACGGAAAGCCAGCGCTCGGAGTCGTCCAAGTCCAGATCGAGCGGGTCGTCCCAGCCGTCGCCGTCGGCAACGGACAGCGGCCAGATCTCACCGCTGCGCAGGTCGAGATAGCCCCCGCTGTATTCCGGGGCGCCCTCCAGCACGTCCGCCAACTCGTCCAGGTCGACAGCAAGATCCCCGAGGCCTTGTTCGTCGTGGCCGGCCATGGCCGCGCGCAGGGCGGTGGCCAATTCCAGGTCTCCGTCCCAGCCCCGCCCTTCGAGCGCGGCGGCGAATCTGTCGGCCAGATCGCTTGCGCCGGCCGCGTCGGCGCGCAGCGCGACCAGCAGCACCTCGCCGGCGAGTTGCAGGCTCGGTCGCAAGCCGTGGTGTTCGACCGCCGCGACCATGGCGGCCGGGTCACCGCTGTGGATGGCGCGGCGCAGCTCCCGCAGCCGGTCCGTGCCCATGCCTCCAGTGTCCAGTGTGCTGAGCCCGGAGTGCCCCGTCCTGGGTCCGGCGGATTGGCGCGGAAGCTCAGTCCAGCACCCAACGGACCGGGTCGGCGAGGTCGGGCCGATAGCAGCACTGGAACCCGGTGCGGATGGTGGCCCGCAGGTGTCGGCCGAGCGGCCCGTCGACGCTGCCGATGCGGGCGATCGCCGCGTTGATGGCCTTGGTGGCGGCGACCCGGGCCCGTTCCTGGCTGGCGCCCGCCCGGCGCGGGCGCCCGTGCACATCGATGGCGCCGGCCAACTGATCCAGCAGGGCGTCGCGTTCGATGCCCAATGCCTCGCGCCGGCCCACATCGGACCAGTCGTCGGCCTCGGCCAGGTCGCGGTCGATGTCCTGCAACCGGCGCCGATACGCCTGCAGCGCCTGCCGGTCGAGCACCTCGCCCAGGCCGCTCTCGGCCACGGCGCCGGTGCCACCGGTCACCAGCTCCAGCACCGGCACCGGTTGGTCCGGTCGGCGCAGCAGGTGGCGCAGGTAGTCGAAGCCGCGCAAGGCCCGCACCGGAACCGGATGGGTGGCCGGGCCGATCATCCACAGCCCGTCGGCGGCCGGGTGCAGCCGGACGGCGGCCGCCCCGCCGGCACCGACCGGCTCCGAGCCGGTGTCGATCGGTGCCACACGGGCATCGACGCCGCCGGACATGGCCCACCCGGCCAGCCGGTCGTGCCACCAGCGCGCGCCGATGCGGTCGTAGGTGGCCAGCGCCGTCTCTCGGAACCGAAGGGCCGCCTCGGGGTCGCCGTGTGCCGCGGCCGCGCGCGCCAGGGTGTCGT
This sequence comes from Nakamurella sp., assembly GCA_035708025.1. Lineage (GTDB taxonomy): Bacteria > Actinomycetota > Actinomycetes > Mycobacteriales > Nakamurellaceae > Nakamurella. The sequence goes on from DASSTH010000244.1 coordinate 3,767, forward strand.
CGGTGGTGCCGTGGAACATGACGGCGCCGGCGTTGATCACCGCCCGGCCGGGGTAGGACCGCAACAGCTCGGCCGCCTTCTCGACGATGTCCCGCTCACCGGTGCCCAGGGCCGCCTCCAGCAGGCACTGCAAGGTCAGCAGCCAGTTCACGTCCCGGGGCAGGTCGTGCAGCGCGCCAGGATGGAACATTCGCACGAGCACCCGGGCGCGCTCGGGCCGGCCGGATCCCAGCCAGACGAACGCGGCCTCGGCGCACACCACCGCCGCACCCTCCGCCAGCCCGAACGCCTCCATCCGCCCCGCCACGTCCTGACCCGTTGCGGCGTCGCCGGTCTGGACGGCTGTGTAGCCCTGCAGCGCGGCGATCACCATCCACGCGTCGGCCAGCCCGGCCTCCCGGGAGGCCTCGACCGCGGTGGCGATGAGCCGGTCCGCACGGTCCGTGCGCCCGGTGAGCAGGTCGAGCATCAGCCGCCGGGACGCCGCGAAGAACAGCGCGCGTGGCGACTCCTCGCCCAACAGTTCCAGCGCGCGCAGGTGCCGGTGCATCGCCTGCAGATCCAGTACCTCGCAACCCACCTGCAGTCCCCACAGGTGGGCCTGCAATCGTGCCGCGGTGGGGAGCACGTGAGCCGAGACGTCGTCCAACCGGGTGGCCAGCGTGACGCGGACGTCGAGTTCGTCCGGCCCCCAGTGCGCGGCGAGCGCCGCATCCAGGCAGTCGGCGAGCACTTCCGGCTCGGCGGCCCGCTCTGCCCCCTGGACCGCCTCGTCGGCGAAGCGCGCCGCCCGGCCGGCATGCCCGGCGTACGCCCAGCAGCGGGCCAGCGCCGCCGCCAGCCGCGCCCGGTCGGTGTGGTCCACGGTTCGGACCAGGGCCTCGTGCAACTGGGCCGGCAGCCGGCCCGGCTGGGCCCCGAAGACGTAGTGCTCGGCAGCGGCGAGCAGTGCACGGACCTCGGTGGCGGTCGGCGCACTGTTCGCCATGCCTCATCGTAGATTTCCCGTCACCGCCGGGGCAGTTCTTCTGCTCACGGGCGGAGCAGCCTCACCGCCGCCGCGTGCTCGCGCTGCCGGTCCTCGTCCCAGTCGCCGGTGCAGTACACCGCCATGTCCACGATCCGGCCGTCCACGACGTCCGCCCGGATCATCTCGCGGCAATACCAGTGCTGGCCCTGGTGCACCCAACGTTCTTCGAACTCCACGGTGAAGCCGTGCGCGGTCTGCTCCACGCGCTCCACCCGCACCCGGCCCGGGAACGGGTGGCGGTCCGCACGCACCGCCAGCACCCCGGCGGCATCGGCGGTCTGGATCCGCCATCGCGGCAGGGACAGGTCGGTGAAGACGTCCGGGGCGAACAAGCCCTCTGGAGCGACACCGGTCTCGAAGTACCGGACCAGGTTCGCCAGCGCGGTGCCGGTGGACGGCGCCGCCTGGGCGGTCGTCATCCCGTGACTCCGGCGGACTGCAGGTTCCGCTGGATGGCGGCCATGGTCGCCTCGAGCTCCGCGGTCGGACTGAACTCGACGAGCGTGGTGCCGGCGGTCATCAGGGGCAGGTGGCCGGGCGGTGCGTAGTACGCGTCGCCGGCCCGGTAGGTCTCCTCGCGGTCCGCCCAGCGGAAGGTGATCCGCCCGGCGGTGACGACGCCCCAGTGCGGGCACTGGCAGCGGTCGTCGGGCAGGCCGGCGAACAGCGGCGCGGGATCCGCGTCCTGCTTGAACGTCTCGAAGCCGACGGTGTAGCCGTCCAGCTGGGCGTACCGGCCTTCGATCTCGTCGATGTCGATCGCGACCGACGTCGACATCTGGTGGGCGTGGGGCATGGCATCCTCCTCGGGGAAATAGGGCCTACACCCTTTGCTGCGTGACGGACGGCGGAACGATGTGAGGGCCGCGGTCACACCGTTCCCGCCGCGCGGTGGTTCGGCCGGCGATATCCCGGACCCCCCGGACTGCGACCCGTTCGGCCTGCCCGGAACCTGCGTCGCAGATCTCGTCGGAATATTGCGGGCCGTCGCGAGCCTGCGATACCGTTGCCCCTGCACGGTGGAACGTCAGTCGGATTACCGAAGTTCGTCCCCCTGCGAGGCAGTCATGTCAACCGCCGCGTCGGAGCCACCAGGTGACTGGACGGCGCGGTACGCCGAGTACCTGAGCCAGGCGAGTTCCCGGGCAGCTCGCACGGCCGAACTCAATTCCCGGCTGCTCAAGCGCATCGCCCGCGGTGAACTCACGCCAACCATCCTGGAGCGCCGGTACGCGGCGTTCGCGGGCACCCACGGCGCCGCATATGCCAACGACGTGGCCGCAGCGAGCATGCGCTTCCTGACCGGGCTGGTCCGCGCCGGGACCGGCTACGCCAACGAACTCGTGCAACGCGTCGCACCGGGATCCAGCGCCGCCGAGCCCGGCGAACCGCCGAGCTTCACCTCGGCGGACTGGAGCATCGGATTGCGCCGGCTCACCGACTACGCCGCGACCGAGAACGCCACGATCGTGGCGCTGCTCCGCACGCTGATGGACCAGGTCGCCAGCGGCGCCGTCGACCCGGCCGACATGCAGGCGGCGGCCGAGGACTTCCACGCCGATCACCTACCGCAGACGGTGCGGGAGATCGTCTCGCTGTTCTTCGACCTGCTCACCGGGCTGGACGAGACCCACGCCGACTTCGGCATCCGGTACCTGGACGAGGTCCTCGGCCTGGCCCCGGACACCGATCGCGCCTCGGCCACGGTCGACGTGGTCGGCCCGACCGGCGGATCGGCAACCGCGCGGCTGGCGGTGTCCAACGATGCCGCCGGGCCCACCGCGCTGCGGGTCGTCATGACGGACGTGCGCCGCGCGGACGGGATCGGGCCGGCGTTCGAGCCGGATGTCACGATCGTGCCCGAGCGACTCACCCTCCCGCCCGGCGCGGAGGAACAGATCACCCTGACCATTCGGCTGGACGCCGCCGTCTTCGAACCGGGACCGGAGTACATCGGGACGCTGCACGTGCTCAGCCCCGGCGAGACCCTGCTGGCGGTGCCGTTGCGGATCCGCGCCGCGATCCCGGCCGACCGGGACCGGCCGTGACGCACCAGGACGCGGTCGCCATCGTGGGCATGCGGGCCCGCGTCCCGGGCGCCGACGACCTGGACACGATGTGGCAGAACTTCGCCGGCGGCGTCGAATCCATCACCACCCTCCGCCCGGAGGAGATGCAGGCGGCCGGCGTTCCCGAAGCCGTCATCGCGCTGCCCGGCTATGTCGATGCGGCGCCACTGCTCGGCGAGGTCGACAAGTTCGACGCCGCGTTCTTCGGGTTCTCCGCCCGGGACGCCGCGCTGACCGACCCGCAACACCGGCTGTTCCTGGAGACTGCCTGGGAGGCGCTGGAGGACGCCGGATACGACCCGGGTACGTACCCGGGCGCCATCGGGGTGTTCGGCGGCTGCGAGATGAGCACCTACCTCTACCAGCTCTCGCAGCACCCGGACGCGCTCGGCTACGTCGACGGCATGCAACTCATGGTCACCAACGACAAGGACCACCTGTGCACCCAGGTGTCCTACCGTCTTGATCTGCGCGGTCCCAGTGTCGTGGTGCAGTCCACCTGTTCGACGTCCCTGGTCGCGGTCGCGCTGGCGTGCGAAAGCCTGCGCAGCGGGCGCTCGGACATGGCACTGGCCGGCGGAGTGACGGTGCGGGTGCCGCAACGCGGCGGATACCTGTACGTCGCCGGCTCGATCCTGTCGCCGGACGGCCACTGCCGCCCCTTCGATGCCAGCGCTCAGGGCACGATCGTCGGCAGCGGCGTCGGCCTGGTCGTCCTCAAACGGCTCGCCGACGCCGTAGCCGACGGCGACACCATCCACGCCACCATCCTCGGGATGGGCGTGAACAACGATGGCAGCGACAAGGTCGGTTACACCGCACCGGCATTCGCCGGGCAGGTGGCCGCCATCTCCGCCGCCTACCAGGCCGCGGGTGTGTCGCCGGTGTCGGTCGGCTATGTCGAGGCGCACGGAACGGGAACGGTGCTCGGCGACCCGATCGAGGTGTCGGCGCTGACCGAGGTGTTCCGCCGGCACACCGACCGACGGGGGTTCTGCGGCATCGGCTCGGCGAAGTCCAACTTCGGCCACCTGTCGTGCGCGGCCGGCGTCACCGGCCTGATCAAGGCGGTGCTGGCGCTGGAACACGGCGCCATCCCGCCGACCGTCCACTACCGCGCGCCGAATCCGGCCCTGGACCTCGCGTCCAGCCCGTTCTTCGTCACCACGTCGTCGCACCCGTGGGAACGCAACGGTGCGCCGCGCCGCGCCGCGGTGAGCTCGTTCGGCGTCGGCGGGACCAACGCACACGCGGTGTTGGAAGAATGGCGGGAGGATGCCGAAACCCGGACGGAGCCGGCCCAGGCGGCGGGCCGTCGGTCCGGCAAGTCTGCGCCCGGGCGTGACACGGCGCCGGAACGCCCACACCAGCTGCTGACCCTGTCCGCCCGGAGTCCCGAGGCATTGGACGAGGCCACCCGACGCCTCGGTGACTACCTCACCCGCCACCCCGAACGTGACGTCGCCGATGCGGCACACACGCTGCACGTCGGCCGGCGTTCGTTCGCCCACCGACGCAGCGTTGTCGTCGGCACCGCTGACCGGCCCGGTGCCGTGACGGCGCTGCTGTCCGATTCCCTGGGCAGCACCGAGGCATCAGCATCGAGCCCGCCGGTGGTGTTCATGTTCCCCGGCCAGGGCGCCCAGTACCCGGGCATGGCCGCCGGGCTGTACCGGACCGAGCCCTTGGTGAAGCGCACCATCGACCGCTGTTGCCGGATCCTCGCGCCGGCGCTGGGGCTGGACCTTCGCCGGGTGCTGTTCCCGGCCCGGCGCCGTGCGGGCACGGCCGCATCCGAACTGCGCGACACCGCGCTCGCCCAGCCGGCGCTGTTCGTGGTGGGCTACGCGCTGGCGCAGTTGTGGCGTTCCTGGGGCGTCGCGCCGGCCGCAATGATCGGCCACAGCATCGGGGAGTACGTCGCCGCCACCATGTCCGGGGTGCTGGATCTGGACGACGCACTGCGACTGCTCGCCCAGCGCGGCCGGCTGATCTCCGCGCTGCCTGCCGGGTCCATGCTGGCGGTGATGGCGCCGGTGCGCGACGTCGAGGAATTCGTCGACGGCGACGTGTGCCTGGCCGCGGTCAACGCGCCCGGCCTGTGCGTGCTGTCCGGGCCGCACCAGGCCATCGCGCGGGTCGAGCAGTCGTTGGACGCGCGCAACGTCATCGCACGCCGGCTGCACACCTCGCACGCCTTCCACTCCTCGATGATGGAACCGATACTCGACGAGTTCGAAGCCCTCGTCGCGAAGGTGCCGCTGGCACAGCCGACCATCCCCTACATCGCGACGCTGACCGGCGAGTGGGCGGTGGACGCGCCGTCGAAGCCGTCCTACTGGAGTGCGCAGATCAGGTCGGCGGTGCGCTTCGCCGACGGACTGCGGACGCTACGGGCGGCCGACTCGCCGGTGGCCGGCGACGCGATGTTCGTCGAGGTCGGGCCGGGCCGCACACTCACGACGTTCGCTGCGCACGGGTCCGACCCGGCCGCGGCGGCGCGCATGGTGGTGTCCCTGCCCGCCCCCGATGAGGATCGTGCCGACACCGCCGTGCTCGCGGCCGGACTGGGTTCCCTGTGGGAGCACGGGGTTCCGGTCGACTGGGACGCCTACCACGCCGGCCGCCGGCGCCGCCGGGTCAGCCTGCCCACCTACCCGTTCCAGCGGCAGAGTTACTGGATCGGCCCGGCCAACGACCCGCACACCGCCGCGGCGGAGCTCCGCGACCCGGCCGATTGGTTCTCCACGCCGGTGTGGCGCGAGGCGGCCCTGGCGGCCGAGCCGGCCGACCTGACCGGTTCGCACGTGATCGTCGTGGACGAGGGCGGCGGGGTCGGTGGATCCTGCGAGGCCGCGGTCCGTGCCGCCGGCGCGGTGCCGGTGCTGGTGCGCCGCGGAGACGGGTTCCGCCGCACGGGTGAGAACG
>DASSTH010000245.1:0-2577 GCA_035708025.1 Nakamurella sp.
GGCTGCCCGGCCTCGCCGCGGCCATCGCGGAGTCGTTCGACGTGTCGGCCGGGCCGCCGGACGTCGTCACCGTTGCCGACGGTGCGCTGGGAGCGGCGGTGCTGGCCCTACGGCACGGCGGGGTGCGGGTGGACGCCGCCATCTTCGACCGGCTCGCAACGACCCTGGCCGCGCTCCGTGCCTGACCCCGGATCCCGCATGGATCAACATCGCCGGCATGGATGAACGGTGGCGATCTGGGACTGCCGAGGCTGGGGGGACCAACTTCGTCCATGCCCGGGAAGTTGACCCACGCGGTGCGGGCGGTGGCGGGGGTCAGCGGCCGCGGCGGCGCATCGCCATGCCGGCCGCGACCGCGCCGCCCAGCGCCCCGGCCCCGAGCACCGTCGGCACGCCGATCCGGGCGGCCTTCCGGCCGGTGCGATAGTCCCGCACCTGCCAGCCGCGCTTGCGGGCGAGGTCGCGCAACGCCGCGTCCGGGTTGATCGCCACCGCCGTGCCGACCACCGACAACATGGGCGCGTCGTTCACCGAGTCCGAGTAGGCCGTGCACCGGCGCAGGTTCAGCCCCTCGCGCGCCGCCAGCCCGCGCACCGCCGCTGCCTTGGCCGGGCCGTGCAGCAGTTCGCCGACCAGCCGGCCGGTGTACACCCCGTCCCGCGTCTCGGCCACCGTGCCGAGCGCGCCGGTCAACCCCAGGCGGCGGGCGATCAGCTGCGCGAGCTCCACCGGGGTGGCCGTCACCAGCCACACCCGCTGGCCGGCCTGCAGATGCCGGCGCGCCAGCTCCCGCGTCCCCGGGTAGATCTTGTCCGCCATGAGCTCGTCGTAGATCTCCTCGCCCAGGGTCACCACCTCGTCGACCCGCCGGCCGGCCACGAAGGACAGCGCCTCGGCCTTGGCGTCCCGGGCGTCGTCCAGGTCCTCGCTGCCCAGCATGCGGAACTTCACCTGCCGCCAGGCGAACCGGGCCAGGTCTCCGGTGGTGAAGAACTTGCGGGCGGCCAAGCCGCGGGCGAAGTGGTAGATCGAGGCGCCCTGCATCATCGTGTTGTCCACGTCGAAGAACGCGGCCGCGGTCAGGTCGGTGCCGGGGGCGAGCGCCTCCTCCTCGGCATGAACCGCCTGGTAGGCGGCCTCGGCCGAGGCGTCCCCGGCGATCTCGGCGCGCGACGCGGCGGCGTCGGTCCGGTCATCGGAGCGCCGCACGGCACCTCCCAGGATCCCCATTGCACCGAGCCTAAGGGTGCCCGCGGCAGCACGGCCCGAGGACGTCGGCGTGCCTCCGCGGAACTCGCCGGACCGGGCCGCCGGCCGCGGGTGACGGCGATCGGCACACGCGCGGGTCGGCGCGTGCCCCGGTCGCCGGGCCGGGCCATGATGAAGGTGTGACCACAACGCCCGGATCCGCCGTCGGTGCGGCGATCCTCGCCAACGCCGCCGATCTGGTGCGGCACGCCGCCCGGGTCGCGCCGGACCGGCCGGCCCTGATCGGACCCGCCGGCAGTCGGTCGTGGTCGGAACTGGACGCCGCGGTGGACACCGGCGCGGCCGCGTTGGCCGCGGCGGGGTATCAGGCCGGGGCGCCCGTCGTGCTGGCCCTGCCCACCGGGCCGGACCTGGCGGCGGCGCTGTTCGCGGTGTTGCGGGCCGGGCTGGTCGCGGTGCCGGTGGATCCGCTGCGCACCGACCTCGCCTGGGTCGCGCGGCGGGTGTCCGCGGTGGCCGCCGTCACCGACCAGGCGGTGTCCGGCGCGGCGCCGGTGATCGGCTCCGCGCAGGTCGGCACCTGGTGGGGCGGTACCGCAGTGGGCCGGGCCGCGCGCTCCGGCGGCGAGGACCTCGCCCTGCTGGCCAGGGCGGCGCGCACCGGTCCGCCGGTGATGCTCTCGCACCGGGCCCTGCTGGGTGCGGTGACGGCGCTGCGCGGCGCGGCCCGGTTCGACCTGCAGCCGGTCGACCGGGTGCTGCAGGTGCTGCCGCTGTTCCACGTGGTCGGGCTGGTCACGGCATTCCTGCCGGCCGCGGTGGCGGGCGCCGCCGTGGTGATCCCCGGGCCGCCGGCCGACGGCGGGACCACGGTGCAGGCGGCCCTCGCCGCGGTGCGCGAGCATCGGGTGTCGGTACTGCCGGCCGAACCGACCCTGTACCGGCAGTTGCATCGCGTCCCCGGGTTCGAGCGGGCGCTGGCCAGCGTCCGGCTGATGACGTCGGGCTCGTCACCGCTGGACCCGGCCGACTTCGCGGCGATCCGCCGCGCCACCGGGCAGGCCGTCCGGGAGGGCTACGGCATCTCCGAATCGGCCGCCGCCATCACCTCCACCCTGATGACCGAGGAGGCCCACCCGGGTTCGGTCGGCCTGCCGTATCCCGGGGTGCAGGTGAGGATCCTGGACGACTCCGACGAGATCGTCGGATCCCCGGGGTCCTCCGGAGACCCGGAATCCCCGGCGTCTGCGGGATCCGCCGAGCCGACCGCGTCCGCCGAGTCGGCCGGATCCACCGAGCCGGCCGGATCCACCCAGCCGAACGGGTCCGCCGAGCCGGCCGGGCCCACGGCAGCCGAGGGATCCGAGG
>DASSTH010000246.1:0-13072 GCA_035708025.1 Nakamurella sp.
GTCGCCGGAGCTGAACCACGGGGGATCCGGAACGGACCCGGTGCCGACCGTCAGGCTGCCCGGCGTCAGCGTGCGCAGAGCGGAGGCCCGGCACTGCGGCAACGGCAGCACGGCCGCGCCGACGGCGGTGGGCACCGGCGAGCTGGTCGTCGACGCCGGGCTGGTGCGGGCGCTGGAACTGACCATCGACGACGGCGCACCGGTCGACGAGGAGGCCGCGGTGCCTGGAGTTCCGGTCGGTGACGGTGCACTCGATGGCGGGCGGCTGCCGGTCGTGGAGCCACCTCGGGTGCCGGCCGTCGACGCCGACGGGGACGCGACCGGCGACGTGGACGAGGACGCCGTGCGGTCGCCGGCCGGAGTCGAACTCGTGGCCGGGCCCGTGCCCTCCGGGCCGGGACCGGCCGACGACGTGCAGCCGGCCAGCGCGACCGCCAGCAGCAGGCCCGCCAGGGCGGACCGGGCTGCTGTCGAGGGGCGCCACCGGGTCACATGTCCACCGTAGACAGCCCGTTCCGCCGCGCCGTGGGCCGCTCATCCGCCCTGCTCCGCGGGCGCGACGCCGTCGCCGGGTTCGGTGAGCGGTCCACGCTCGACCTGCCGGCCGAGCCGGCCGGTGACACCCTGCAAGACGTGTGGTGTCTCGGAACCAGGATCCCTGCTCGACGCCGGCGGGCCGGAGGATTCGTGGTGGCCGCCGCCGTGCTCTCGGTGATCGTGTCCGGGTGCACGAGTGCCCGGCGGGTACCGACAAGTCCCTCCCCCACCGGCTCCGCGGCCGCCGTGACGCGCCCGTCCACGACCGGAACGTCCGACGCGCAACGCTCCGATGACGACCTGCACCATCACGTCACGCTGACCGTGACGCCGTCCCGGGCGCGGTACGACATCCCGTTCGTCAGCTCGGTTTCCGGTCTGGCGCCGGGCCAACGGGTCACCCTGACGCTGACTACCAGGTCCGACGACGGCTCGGTGTGGTCGTCCCGGGCGCAGTTCACCGCGGGCACATCCGGACGCTTCGACACGCACCAGCGGCCGGACGGCGGCTCCTACCACCGGGCCGATCCGATGGGCCTGATGGAGACCCTGACTCCTGGCCGCCCGGGTGCCAGCTTCGTCGGCCCCTCGCCATGGACCCTCACCGAATCCGTCGTCGAGGGCGGTCACCAGGTCGCGTCGACCACCATCACCCGCCTGCTGCCGCACGCGCTGGGGGTCGAACAGACCCACCTGCGGCCGGCATCCGGCGGGCTCTACGGCGAGCTGTTCGAGCCTGCCGCCGTCCCGTCCAGTCCGCAGCCCGGGGTGCTGGTGTTCGGCGGGTCGGAGGGCGGCCTGGCCTACCCGGTGATCACCGCGGCCGCATTGGCTGCGCATAACATCCCCGCCTTGGCCATCGCCTACTTCGGCGAGCCCGGCCTACCCGCCCACCTGGAGCGCATCCCCCTGGAGTACTTCGCCGCCGCGGTGACGAAGCTGGCGTCCGAGCCGGGCGTCGACCCCGGCCGCATCGTGCTGTGGGGTACCTCCCGCGGCAGTGAGGCGGCCCTGCTGACGGCCGCGCATCACCCGGACACCGTCCGGGCCGTCATCGCCGCCGTTCCCGGCGCCGAGGCGGGACCCGGATTGCCGGACACGTCCCTCGCCGCCTGGACCCTCGGCGGCAGGCCGGTGGTCACCGCGCAACCGCAGGACATGGGCCAGCAGTCCGCCACCAGCCCGGCTGCCATCCCGGTCGGCAGGATCGCCGGTCCGCTGCTGCTCATCTGCGGCGGTGACGACGAGGTCTGGCGATCCTGCGCCAACAGCGCCGCCATCCAGGCGCGCCTCAAGGCGCATGGGCACGCCCCGGCTACCCTGCTTCGTTACCCCGCAGCGGGCCATCTGGTCGGCTTTTCGCTCCCGTACCTACCCTCGACGGCCACCAGCGGCCGGACCGCGGACGGCGAGAAGCTGTCCACCGGCGGAACGTACCAGGCCGATCAGGCGGCCCGGGCCGACGAGTGGCCGCGCATCCTGGAGTTCATCAAGGGCCTCACCGGATAGCGCCGACACCGTCCGGGTGTCCACGGATGAGGCGCTGCCCGGCCGGTGGGGGTGAGGAGTGCCCTGGCTCAGCACACCGTGAGGTCTCATCACATCGGAACCGGTCGGGGGTGAGGAGTGTCCCGGCTCGGGGCAACCGTGAGGCCTCGGCACATCACCCTTGGGGTGACAGTGTCGGGGTGACAGGATTTGAACCTGCGACATCCTGCTCCCAAAGCAGGTGCGCTACCAAGCTGCGCCACACCCCGGTGCGCTCCGCGATGCCGGTGCCGATCGCGGCGCGAGCACAGCGTACCGCCCGCTACACTCGACCCGAGCCCCACGCGCTGGGGGCACCGCGGGCGTAGCTCAATGGTAGAGCCTCAGTCTTCCAAACTGATGACGCGAGTTCGATTCTCGTCGCCCGCTCCAGCCTTGCACGGGCGCGCGAGAGCCCGGCAGGGCGCCGGCCGACAAGCGTCGTCCCGACGCGGCGGCATCCCCATGGGCCATCACGATGGCGCCCGGCCCGACCGGGAATCGTGCCGGTAGGCTCGCCAGCCATGGCCGTCCGCACCGTTGCACTGCTCACCGCCGGCGGTTTCGCGCCGTGCCTGTCCTCCGCCATCGGCGGGCTGATCGAGCGGTACACCGACCTCGCCCCCGACGTGCAGATCATCGCCTACCGGCACGGCTACCAGGGCCTGCTGGCCGGCGACAGCATCACCGTCACCGACGAGGTCCGCCGGGGCGCCGCGCTGCTGCACTCCTACGGCGGCTCCCCCATCGGCAACTCCCGGGTCAAGCTGACCAATACCGCCGACCTGGTCAAGCGCGGCCTGATCACCGAGGGCCAGAACCCGCTGCAGGTCGCGGCGGACCGGCTCACCGCCGACGGCGTCGACGTGTTGCACACCATCGGCGGGGACGACACCAACACCACCGCCGCCGATCTCGCCGCCTTCCTGGAGGAACAGGGCCACCATCTGACGGTGGTCGGCCTGCCCAAGACGATCGACAACGACGTGCACCCGATCCGGCAAACCCTGGGCGCGTACACCGCCGCCGAGCAGGGTGCGCTGTTCGCCCGGAACATCGTGGCGGAGCACAACTCCGGCGCCCGCATGCTGATCGTGCACGAGGTGATGGGGCGTGGCTGCGGGTGGCTGACGGCGGCGACCGCCCGGGCCTATCGAGAGTGGTTGGACACCCGGCAGTGGCTGCCGGGCATCGGGCTGACCCGGGAGGCCTGGGACGTTCACGCGGTGTACGTGCCCGAGATGGAGATCGACATCGACGCCGAGGCGGACCGACTGCGCGGTGTGATGGACACCCTGGGCAACGTGACGATCTTCCTGTCCGAGGGCGCGGGGACGTCGTCCATCGTGGCGCAGCTGGAGGCCGCCGGTGAGCAGGTGGCCCGGGACGCCTTCGGCCACGTCAAGCTGGACACCATCAATCCGGGCGCCTGGTTCGGAAAGCAGTTCGCCGAGCGGCTGGGGGCCGAGAAGGTGATGGTGCAGAAGTCCGGTTACTTCTCCCGGTCGGCCGCGGCGAACACCGCGGACCTGCGGCTGATCCAGTCGATGACGGACCTGGCGGTGGAGTGCGCCCTGCGCGGGGAGGCCGGGGTGATCGGACACGACATCGAGCGCGGCGGCGTGCTGCGCGCGATCGAGTTCTCCCGCATCGCCGGCGGCAAGCCGTTCGACACCTCCGAGAGCTGGTTCACCGCGCTGCTGGACGGCATCGGGCAGCCGCGGCGCTGACCGGACCCCCACCGGGGGTGGCGTGCGGCATGCTGAGGACATGACCGAACCGACAGGCGTTCCGGGACTCCCCGGTAGACCGGCCGGGCCGGACCTCCCGGAAGGGCCGGGCGGTGCGGACCACGCGGAGGGCTCGCGGCGGCGGCGGACGGGTCGACGCACCCGGCGATCGGCCGGCCGGCCCGCCGGCCCTCCGGATGTGCGCAGCGCGGACTCGCAGCCGGCCGGCCCGTCGGACGAGCCGGACGCCCCGGAAGCGGCCCGCCCGGAGAACCGGGTGCCGGGCCGTCGGACGCGCCGGACCCGCTCAGCTGCCGGCAGTCCCGCCGACGCGCCCCCGGTGACGCCACCGGCCGCCGCCGCGTCCGTGGTCCCGGCCTCGGCCCGGCAGCCCTCGTCACCGCCGACCGCGCGCCCCCGTCGCAGCCGGGCGGACTCGTCGGCTGAGCGGTTGCTGCGCTCGCTGGTGTCGACGCGGCCGACGCAACTGTCCCCCACCGCGGCCATGCGCGCCCGGGAACTGGCCATCCCGACCGCCGAGGACCTGGCCGCCGCGGCGGACGGCCTGGTGATCATTCGGCGCAACTACGTGCCGCCGGCGCCGCTGAACACCGGCCGCCGATCCGGACGTGGGGCCGGCCGGGGTGGAACGAACCGCCGTCAGGTGGGCAACTCCGGAGGTGACGGATCCAGCTCGTAGGCCGCGACCTCGGCGATCCGCCGGGCGTGCCGCTCGTCCCCGCTGAACGGCGTGACCAGGAAGGTCTCCACCAGTTGGGCGGCCGCCAGTTCGTCGTGCATGCGGGCGCCGATGGCCACCACGTTGGCATCGTTGTGCTGGCGGGCGAGGGTCGCCGTCTCGGAGTTCCAGGCCAGGGCTGCGCGGACCCCGGTGACCTTGTTGGCGGCGATCTGCTCGCCGTTGCCCGATCCGCCGATCACCACGCCGAGGCTTCCCGGGTCGGCTACCACCCGGCGCCCGGCCTCGATGCAGTACGGCGGGTAGTCGTCGGTCTCGTCGTACCGGTGGGCGCCGACGTCGATCACGTCGAAGCCGAGCCCGTGCAGCCGGCCCATGATGAAGTTCTTCAGGTCGAATCCGGCGTGGTCGCAGGCCAGGTAGACGCGCATGGCGATCAGTGTCTCAGCCCACCCGCCGGCCGGCTGCGCTGGCACGCCCGGGACTCCCCGGACTACGGAACCACCATCACCGGGAACTTTTGGCTGGCCACCACGGCCCTGGAGACCGAGCCGCTGGCGATCCGGTGCAGGAACTCGGCGAACCCGCTGTGCCGCTTGCCGACCACCAGGCAGGCGGCGTCCCGCTCGTCGGCGATCCTGATGAGCTCGGCGGCGGCGTCGCCGCTGGTCGAGACCAGTTCCCAGGACACCCCGGCCAGTTCCCCGCTGGCCGCCAGGTCGGCCGACAGGGAGGCCTCCAGCGCGTCCTCGGCGCTCTCGTCCAGTTCCATCTCCTCGGGGATCGGCACGTATCCCTCCACCAACGGGACCGCTCTACGGCGCACGTGCACGGCGACCACCGGGCGGCCCAGCGAACGGGCCAGGAAGACCGCCGCGCGCAGCGGTCGTCCGCAGGCGGCCACGTCGTCCACCCCGACCACCACCGGCCCGCCACGCAGATCGGGCGGCAGCGGGATACCGACCGGGCTGGCGGCCCGGGTGGACAGGTCGGTGGGGACGGGAGATGCCGGGACGCCGCCGGCGGACGGGTCGACGGTCCCCCCGTCCGCGGGCGCGTACGGTGCGCCGGGGAATGCTGCCATCGTCTGCCACCTCCACGGTGCCGTGCTCGCCTGGACGGGTCGGCCGGGGCAGCGAAGCCCCGCTGGCCGGATGTGTCCAACAGGGTGGCACACCGTGGGGGAAATTGCGCGGTTCGGGCGTGCGCGGTGTCGCCCGTCCCGGCCGTGCGCCACGCCGGTTGCGCAGGACGACGCGCAACCGGCGGTACGCAAGCAGGATGGCGCGGACCGGATCCCGGCCGGCGTCACACGGCGCGGGGCGACTCGGTGCGCTCGCGCTTGAGTTCGAAGAAGTACGGGAACGACGCCAGCGTCACCGTGGCGTCCCACAGCCTGCCGGCCTCCTCGCCGGTCGGCACCCGGGTGATCACCGGGCCGAAGAAGGCCACCCCGTTGACGTGGATGGTGGGTGTGCCGACTCCCTTGCCCACCTTGTCCATCCCGGCGTGGTGGCTGGACCGCAGCTGGTCGTCGTACTCGGTGGTGCGGGCGGCCTCGGCCAGTTCGCCGGGCAGATCCAGCTCCGCCAGCGACTCGTCGATGATCTCGGCGTAGTCCCGCCGGTTCTGGTCGTGCACCCGGGTGCCCATGGCGGTGTACAGCGGGCCGAGGATCTCGTCACCGGCCTTGCTGGCCGCGGCGATGACCACCCGCGGCATCCACCACACCTCCCGGTCGGTGTAGTCGGCGGGCGGGTCGTCGGGCTCGTTCAGCACGGCCAGGCTCATGGCGTGCCAGCGCACCCGGATGTCGCGGACCTTCTCCACCTCGAGGATCCACCGCGAGGTCACCCAGCAGAACGGGCACAGCGGATCGAACCAGAAGTCGGCCACCGCCCGGTCGCTCGCCTTGCCCTGCTCTGCGGTGCCCCCCGTCAGGCCCTCGTCAACACCCATCCCGTCCAGCCCGGGCATCCCGTCCTCCTCATTCGCCAGTCAGCACCGCCCGTCGGTGATCACCGACCCAACCAGGCACAACCGGCCGCACCGTAAGGTTGTTCCTGCGCCGGTGCCCGCCGTGGCGAGCATCACCACGCCGCGCCACGCCTCGAGGGTTCCCGGCCGGCGCGCCCGGCCCACCTGCCCCCGTCGCATTGTCGGAAGGACCACATCCGTGTCGCTCACGCCCAACCTGACCCGCGAGCAGGCAGCCGAGCGCGCCGCGCTGCTGACCGTGCACAGCTACCGGATCGAGGTGGACCTGACCGACGGGGCGGGGCGACCGGGCGAGAAGACCTTCAGCACCTGCTCCGAGATCAGCTTCGCGGCCCGGCCGGGCGCGTCGACCTACGTCGACTTCGTCGGTGACGGGATCGCCTCCGCCACCCTCAACGGCGCGGAGCTGGACGTGTCGGCGTGGAGCAGCCGGGCTGGGTTGCCGTTGACCGGCCTGGAGGCGGAGAACCTGCTCGTCGTGCGGGCCGTCGGGCTGTACACCAACACCGGGGAGGGGCTGCACCGGTTCATCGACCCGGTGGACGGCGCGGTGTACGTGTACTCGCAGTTCGAGACCGCGGACGCCAAGCGGCTGTACCCCTGTTTCGACCAGCCGGATTTGAAGGCGACCTTCACCGTGGAGGTCACCGCGCCGGCGGACTGGCACGTCATCTCCAACGGCGCCCGGGAGTCGCTGGAGGACGCCCCGGGCGGGGGGAAGCTGCACTCCTTCGTCACCACCGCCCCGATGAGCACCTACGTCACGGCCCTGGTGGCCGGCCCGTACCACCAGGTGTCCGATCACCACGACGGCATCGACCTGGGGATCTACTGCCGGGCCACCCTGGCGGACTACCTGGATGCCGACCGGCTGTTCGCCGAGACCAAGCAGGGATTCGACTTCTACCACGCGGCGTTCGGCGTGCGGTACCCGTTCGGCAAGTACGACCAGCTGTTCGTGCCCGAGTTCAACGCGGGCGCCATGGAGAACGCGGGGGCCGTCACCTTCCGGGAGGAGTACGTCTTCCGCTCCCGGGTCACCCGTTACCTCTACGAGCGGCGGTGCGAGACCATCCTGCACGAGATGGCGCACATGTGGTTCGGCGACCTGGTGACCATGCGCTGGTGGGACGACCTGTGGCTGAACGAGTCGTTCGCCACCTGGGCCTCCGTGCTGGCGCAGACCGCCGCCACCGAGTACACCTCCGCCTGGACCACGTTCGCCAACGTGGAGAAGTCCTGGGCCTACAACCAGGACCAGCTGCCCTCCACCCACCCCATCGCGGCCGACATGGTGGACCTGGAGGCCGTCGAGGTGAACTTCGACGGCATCACCTATGCCAAGGGCGCCAGCGTGCTCAAGCAACTGGCCGCCTACGTGGGGCTGGAACAGTTCCTGGCCGGGCTGCGCAGCTACTTCGCCGAGTACGCCTACGGCAACGCCACCCTGGCGGACCTGATGCGGCACCTGGCCGTGGCCTCCGGTCGTGACCTGGACGCCTGGACGGCGGCCTGGCTGCAGACCACCGGCATCAACCGGCTGGCCCCGGACTTCACCGTGGCCGACGACGGCACGTTCGCCTCCTTCGCGATCGAGCAGCACGGCGCGGCGCCCGGCGCCGGCGAGCTGCGGCCGCACCGCCTGGCGGTGGGCATCTACGACAGCCAGGGCGCGACCGGCCCGCTGCTGCGCACCCACCGGGTGGAGCTGGACGTGACGGGTGCGCGCACCGAGGTCCCGGAGCTGGTCGGCGTGCCGCGCGGAGCGCTGGTGCTGATCAACGACGACGACCTGACCTACTGCAAGATGCAACTGGACCCGCAGTCCCTGCGGACGGCCGTCGACCGGGTGGGCGACATCGCGGAGTCGCTGCCCCGCACGTTGGTCTGGTCGGCGGTGTGGGAGATGACCCGGGACGCGGCGATGCGCGCCAGGGACTTCATCCGGATGGCGCTGCGCGGCATCGACGCCGAGGACGAGATCGGCGTGGTGCAGCGGGTGCTGGCGCAGGTGCACCAGGCGGTCGGCGCCTACGCCGAGCCCGGCTGGGCCTCCGAGGTCGGCTGGCCGCTGCTCGCCGACCGGCTGATCGAGCTGGCCCGCGCGGCCGAACCGGGCGGCGACAAGCAGCTGGCCTACGTCGCGTCGCTGGCGGCGGCCCGGCTGAACGCCGATCAGCTGGCGGTGCTGGGTGGGTGGCGCGACGGGTCGGCGCCATTGCCCGGCCTGGTGGTGGACACCGACCTGTCTTGGACCCTGCTCGGGGCGCTGGTGGCCCACGGCGCGGCGGGTCCGGCGGAGATCGCGGACGCGGCGAAGGCGGACGCCACCGCCTCCGGGGAGCGGCGCGCCATGCAGGTCACCGCGCTGCGGCCGGAACCGGAGGCCAAGCAGGCGATCTGGGACCGGCTGATCGGCGATGACGGGATGGCCAACGCCCTGCAGGACGCGGCGATCTCCGGATTCGTGCACCCGGCCCAGGGCGAGGTGCTGGCGGCCTTCGTGCAGCCGTTCTTCGAGCAGGTGGCCGGGGTGTGGTCGCGCCGGTCGGTGGAGGTGGCGCAGAAGGTCGCCGTGGGGCTGTACCCGCGCTGGGCGATCGCACCGTCCACCGTGCAGGCGGCGCAGGCCTGGGCGTTGGCCGACCATCCACCGGCGCTGCGCCGGTTGATCGGCGAGGGGATGTCCAGCACCGAGCGGGCGCTGGCCGCGCGGGCGGCCGACGCCGGCTGACCGGCAGGCGCTACCAGTCGCTGCGTTCGGGCACCGTGCCGGCCTGGTCGGCCAAAATGCGCACCGCGTTGATCAGGGCGCCGTTCAGATCGCCGTCGCTGCAGGCGGCCACCACGGCGAGCACCGCGACCCGGGCGGCGCGGTCGCTGATCCGCAGAGCCGTCTCCGATCCGGTGACGATCTCCACCACCCGTTGTGCCGGCGACAGCGCGACCAGCACCGCATAGGGCGCGTCCTCCCCCAGCGCGTCCAGCAGCCGCTCGGCCCCGGCCCTGGTGTCCTCGCCCAGCTCGCCGACGTAGACGGCGAATCGCAGCCCGGTGCTGTGCTCGGCCTCCAGGATCACCTCGTCCAGCGCCCGCAGCTGGGTGGTACTCAGCACCCGCGGCGCGTGCGCGGGTCCCACCGACGGGCTCAGGCCGGCGACGGCGCCCGTCCGGGTGCGGACCAGTTCGCCGCTCTGCTCACCAACTGCCACGAGCGCCTCCCTTGGCCGATCCCACGCGGTCGGCCGGCGCCGCCGCGACGACGGGGGTGTCCCCGGCCCAGAACTGGTCGGGATGCTCCCACGGTTGCCCGGGCTGGTAGCCGGCCTTGGCGTGCCGCCGGCCTACGCCCATCGTCAGCACGGCCACCAGCGCCACCACCACGGCCGGGATCACCACGAAGATGCCGATGACTTCCAGGACGCTCACGCCGCCAACGGTATCCGACCCGGTGCGCCGCCGATGCGCAGGGCACGCCCCGATGCGGCGGCTCAGTCGCCCGCTCGGGCTTCCGGACCGCTGGCCGGGGGTTCGTTCTCCGGCCGGATGAACGCCCGCGCGACGATGGCTCCGAGCACCAGGATGACGGCGCCGGCGCCGATGAAGACGGCCGGCACGTTCCAGGCCTCGCCCACCGCACCGCCGATCGCCGCACCGATCGGGGTCACACCCCAGGCCACCACCCGGAAGGCGCTGGACACCCGGGCGATCATCGCGTGCGGAGTGCTGCGCTGCCGCCGGGTGGCGGACAGCACGTTCCAGGTGCCGCCCGCCAGGCCCATCACCCCGTAGCAGACCCAGCCCACCGCGGGATGCGGGAACACGCCCATCAGCACCATCGTCCCGCCGATGCCGGTCAGCGCCAGCATCATCACGGGGCCTCCGCGATACCGGGCGGCGATCCGGCCCACCATGGCGGCGGCCACCAAGGTGCCCACCGAGTACGCGGCCAGCAGCGTGGGGTACAGCGCCTTCGACAGGGCCAGCGGTCCGGTCGCGTACAGCACCAGCTGGCCGTCCACGGCGGCATTGCCGATCGCCATCACGGCCACCGTGATGACCAGGACCCGGAGCACCCGGCTGCTGCCGAGTTCGCGCAGGCCGGAGGTGAGCTCGGCGCCGACCCGGCCCCGCGCGGCCTGGACCGGCGCGAGCTCGGGCAGCCCGACCAGCCGGGAGATCACCAACGCCGACACCAGGAAGAGCAGTGCCGACACCGCGAACGGAACCCAGCGGGCCACCACGTACAGCCCGCCGGCGGCCAGCGGACCCACCAGGTCCAGCGCGATGGTCTCCACGGTCACGAACCTGGCGTTCGCGCGTTCCAGCAGCTGCGCCGGGATGGTGCGCACCACCAGGCTCTGAGCGGCGCTGTCGGCGAACGTCTCGGCGCCGGTGATGCAGAACCCGACCACGCACAGCAGCGGGATACTCGCCCAGCCCGCGAACATCGCGGCCACCAGCAGGGCCGTCATCACCGCCCGGGCCAGGTGGGCGAGCATCACGGTGCGGGCCGGGTTCAGCCGGTCCACCAACGTGCCGGCCGGAACCGCGATCAACAGCCAGGGCAATGCGGTCGCCGCCGCCACCGCCGCCACGGCCGCCGGCGATCGATCGATGTCGGCGGCCAGCAGCGGCAGCGCCACCACGCGCAGACCGTCACCGCTCAGCGAGCCTGCCCACGCCGCGATCAGGTACCGGAAGGAGCGCGGGATGGTTTCCGACGCGCGCACGCGGGGTGACGATCCGCCCACCGGCCTCCCTCCGCCTGAACTTCCCTCGAGTCGGCGCTCGAGCGGACCCCCCGGGTCTGGTCGCTCACGATGCCATACGCGTCCACATGGTGGACTGCCAACACCCCACCGAACGAGTCCATCAGGGCACCGACACGCCTGCACCGCGGCGGCCCGGCGCGCCGTTCTGACATGCGGGAATGTGCCATTCGGGCGGCCGAGTCCGTTCGCCGATCTCAGTGTGTCGGCAGGCAGTACTGAGCCCTCGATCTCTTTCGGATGAATCTTGTCGACGGAGCGACGAGCGAGTGGGGGTGCATCACTCATTTGCCGAATCTGCGGTCGGCGATAAGCACCCTCGGCATTCGACGGGTAGCACTCACCGTGAGCCTAGAGGTGTTGTGACCCAGAGCGCCCCTTGGGGCGTGCCCTACACTGAGCGGGCTGCACGTCATCGCGGGATGGACACCGAGAGTGATTGTGTCGCTTTGGCTCTCAGCATCGGTTGCAACGGTGCGGAGAGGCTGTACGTGCCCTGCGTCGCCCTCCCCCTGGGGCGTCGCTCCATCGTAACCCTCCGCAGCCCGGAGGGGAAACACCGGAGGTAAGAAAAATGACCGCAACCCGTGGCACCCGCGTTGGTCGTGGCACCCGTGTCGGCCGTGGCACCCGTGTGGGTCGCGGTACCCGCGTCGGTCGTGGCACCCGCGTCGGCCGTGGCACCCGCGTCGGCTGATCACTCGGGCATAGCCCCTAAGCTCTTGCTCTGTGCCGGCACCGATTCCGAGCGCACCTGCGTGCGCCAGCGAGGCCGGCAGCCTGTGCCAGCGCATCTGGGACGGATTGGGCATCGACTGGCTCGCCAGTAGCGCCGACTCCATCCTGCTGAAGTTTCTCCGCATCCTGTTGATCGTCATCCTGGCGGTGTTGATCCGGGCGCTCGTGCACCATGCGATCCGCCGCCTGACCCGAGTCAAATCCGACGGTCGGCTCCCCCCACTGCTGCGGACCCTCCGTGAACGCGCGGAATCCCGGCTGATGGGTTCCCGGATCACCCTGCGGCGTCAGCAACGGGCCGACACCATCTCCTCGGTGCTGCGGTCGGTGGTGTCGGCGGTGGTCTTCACCGTCGCGGTGATCCTCATCCTCGGCGAACTCGGCATCAACATCGCGCCCATCCTGGCCTCGGCCGGGATCGTCGGTGTGGCGGTCGGTTTCGGCGCACAGAATCTGGTCAAGGACTTCATCTCCGGCATCTTCATGATGTTGGAGGACCAGTACGGCGTCGGCGACCGCGTTGATCTGGGGCCGGCCTCCGGGACCGTGGTGGCGGTGAGCTTCCGCGTCACCACCGTCCGGTCGGACAGCGGCGACCTGTGGTACGTGCGCAACGGCGAGATCACCCGGGTCGGCAATTCCAGCCAGGGGTCGCAGCTCTCGCCCGTGGTACCTCCCGCTCCAGCCGGTCCGGGAGCGTCACCGGCCGCCGGGTCGGACCATCCCGGCGGTGACGGGACGACCGGGCAGGCCGCCGCGGACGCCGGCGTCCACCCGGACGACCCTGGCGGTGCCGACGCTGACCGGCCGCAGTCCGGCCCGTCCAGTGGTGAGCCGGGCAGACGGTGACGACCCCGCACAATGGACCGGTGAGCGCCCCGGCGTCCTTCTTCGACGAGGTCGGCGGCCATCCCGTCTTCCAGGGCATCGTCGACCGGTTCTACGAGATCGTCGCGACCGATCCGGTGCTGCGCCCGCTGTATCCCGAAGAGGACCTCGGGCCGGCCCGGTGGCGGCTGCTGATGTTCCTGGAGCAGTACTGGGGCGGTCCGCACACCTACTCTCAGCTG
>DASSTH010000247.1:0-2022 GCA_035708025.1 Nakamurella sp.
TTTCCGTCACCGCCGGGCTTTCCGTCACCGGCTACTGTGTCCTGCCCCGATCCCGGGAACCACACGTACGGGATCCCCCGCCGGTCCGCGTAGCGGATCTGCTTGCCGAACTTCGCCGCGGCGGGCGCCACCTCGCAGGCGATACCGCGGCGCCGCAGCGCCGTAGCCACCGTCAGCGATCGCGCCCGGTCCGCCGCGTCCTCGGAGACCAGCGCCACCAGCACGCAGGCCGGCGTCGACCGGCTGGCCCGCACCAGGCCCTGGCCCAGCAGCAGCCCGATGATGCGGGACACCCCGATGGAGATGCCCACACCCGGATAGCTGACCTTGCCGTCGGAGGCGAGTGCGTCGTAGCGGCCGCCTGAGCAGAACGAGCCCCAGGACTCGTATCCCACCAACTGGGTCTCGTAGACGGTGCCGGTGTAGTAGTCCAGCCCGCGGGCGATCTTCAAGTCGGCGACGATCCGGCCGGGCGCCGCGGCGGCCGCAGTCCGCACCACCGCGGCCAGGGACTCCAGACCATGCTCCAGCATCGGGTGCTGCACCCCCAGGTTGCGCACCCGCCCGACGAACGAGTCGTCCGGTGTGCGGATGCCGGCCAGGGACAGGCAGGCGTCGGCCTGCTCCGCGGTCGCCCCGGCCGCCACCAGCATCTCCCGCACGGCCGGAGCCCCCACCTTGTCCAGCTTGTCCACGATGCGCAGCGTGCCGGGCACGTCGGCCAGCCCGATCCCGCGGTAGAAGCCCTCGGCGATCTTGCGGTCGTTCACCCCGATCACGAAGTCCGGGATCGGCAGCCGGGCGAACGCGTCGGCGATGACCAAGGGCATCTCCGCCTCGAAGTGGGCGGACAGTTCGCCGGCGTCCACCACATCGATATCGGCCTGGGTGAACTCGCGATACCGACCCTCCTGCGGGCGTTCGCCGCGCCACACCTTCTGGATCTGGTAGCGGCGGAACGGGAAGGTCAACTGGCCGGCGTGCTCCAGCACGTAGCGGGCGAACGGCACGGTGAGGTCGAAGTGCAGCCCGAGCCGGGCCTCACTGTCTGACTTCTGATCGGCCGAGCCGGCCAGCCGGGAGATCGCGTAGATCTCCTTGTCGGTGTCCTCGCCCTGGGCCGACAACCGCTCGATCGGCTCCACCGCCCGGGTCTCGATCGAGCAGAATCCGTGCAGCTCGAAGGTCTCCCTGATGACGTCCAGGAAGTGCTGCTCGACGATGCGGTCGGCGGGCAGGTACTCCGGGAATCCGCTCAACGGGGCGATCTTGCTCACCGGTGCATTCTCCCAGCCGAGCGCGGCACAGCCCGCCATGGGGCGGCGGTATTGCCACGAACGTGACACAGTGGGCTGGATGGGACGTTCCGGCAGTCCGGCCGGCGACCTGAGGCTGGCCGGGCGGGGCTGACGGGGGAGAAAGTCGCACCTCGATTGCGTGTTCGGGTGCGTTTGTGCAGGTGGCGGTCCGGCGGGCGGCAACGAGGTGCGATTTTCTACCGCCACACCGTGGCACGCGACCACCGGCACCCGACGGCCGAACTCGCTCGCTCAGCCCGGGCCGATCAAGAAGGGTTGTCGGCTCGCTCGGCGCCGACAAGGCTGGCCGGTAACACGATCACCGGTGCATTGTTCCGGCCCGATCACGACTCGCCGCCTCGAGGCAGCGGCCTGGCCATGAAAGTGACACAGTGGGCGGGATGGGACGTTCAGGCGGTGACGGGTATCCACCTGGTCCTGCCATGCCCGGCGGCGAGCCGCAACCGACCGAGATGTGGATCGCCGACGACGGGTCCGGTGGGCGACCGGGTCCGGCGGGCGGTCGCGGCGGCGGGGGCGGCTGGAGACGTGGCCGGTGGATGGCGTTGGCCGTCGCGTTCTTCATCCTGGTCGCGGTCATCGCCGTGCAGCACTACGCCGGCGGATCCCCCGCATCGACCGCCGGGACGTCGAGCACGTCGGGAGTACCGACGGCAACCAGCGCCACGCCGGCGCGCACCACGCACGCGTCGGCGACGCACTC
>DASSTH010000248.1:0-4603 GCA_035708025.1 Nakamurella sp.
CATCCGAAGGCGGCTACGTTTCCGCGACCGTGAAGCCCCGAACCGAGATCGTCCGGTACACCGCTCCGACCGATCGGCTCTGGCAGGTTGCCCCGCCCGATCCGAATCTCTCGTTGCCGTGCAAGAACATTTCTATCCGCCGGACCGGCTAGGGCGCAAGAGGTCTCACCAACAATTCTGCAAGATCTCGGCGTGTCGCGGCGACACGCCGCTCGCCGGGGTGCTAGGGGGCCGTACCGGCCAGCAGCCACTCCCGCCGGCCCTGTCCGTCCCATCTACGGATGCCGATCGCGGCGGTCTCCACCCGGCGATCCGGCAGCGCCGAACACGCCCGGGCCAGGCCGGTCGGGTCCAGCCGGCGGGCCAGGGTGATGTGCGGTGTCCAGCGATCCGGGCGGAGGGTGTCCTGGATCGGGCCGGCCGGCCGCACCACCTCCGCCACGCTCGCCTGCAATGCCAGCAGGACCGTCGAGGGTGCCACCAGGCGCGCCAGGATGAGCCGGCGGTGGCCGAACACCACCAGCCCACCGAGCACCAGTGGCACCGGCAGCGGCGGGCGCAGATCCGCCAGCGCTGTTTCCACGCCGGCGGGGAAGCGGTCCGCCACCGCGACCGTGATGTGCGGCCGGGTACTGGTCGACCGGTGCCGGCCCTGGCTGGGCAACCCGGCGGCGGCCAGCGCCTCCCAGTCTGCCCGGACGGCGGCGTCGCCGGCTGCGTCCAGCAGCAGCTCAACCGACTGGACCACGGCACCGCCCCGGCCGCGAGCCGTCGCACCGGTGTCCGGCTCGCATGATCGGCCGATCCGGCGGGTACATCCCCGACACGCCGACCGGCTTCCCCGGTGGCGACGGAAGTGGGCGGCAGACTGATGAGGCAAGCGAGCCCCTTC
This sequence comes from Nakamurella sp., assembly GCA_035708025.1. Lineage (GTDB taxonomy): Bacteria > Actinomycetota > Actinomycetes > Mycobacteriales > Nakamurellaceae > Nakamurella. The sequence goes on from DASSTH010000248.1 coordinate 893, forward strand.
CGAGTATGAGTCGGAAGGGGCTCGTGCCGCGTACCGCGCGGTGCACCGGGTTCAGCCGTCGCGTTGGTAGTCGTCCTCGCCCTCGACCACCGCGACCTGCTGTTCGGCCACGTCGGCCGGATCCGCCTCGCCGAGGGCCAGCTCGGTCTGCTCGTCCTGCTGGATGGTCTCCGGCTCCTCCGGGTCGGCCGGGTCCGCCGGCTGGAACTCCTCGACGAAGTCGCTGTCATCCGGATCGCCGAACTGCTCGACGGTCGGCATGCTCTCGGTCATGGCACGTCTCCCTTCAGCTGGGCGGTCGGTACCCACAGGCTATCCAGCGGTACCACCGACGCGGGGCCCTCACACCGAGCACGTCACCGCGGCGGATCCGCAGCTCGCGGGCAGCCGCAGATCGACGCGCCGCACCGGCGCTCACCCGTCGCCGTCGGCCTGCTCGGCGAAGATGGTGATCTGCAGGTCCGCCGGCGCCTGCAGACGGGCGTTCAGCGAGTTCCACGGCGTCGCGGTGGGCGGGGCCAGCAGGTCCGCGCCGGCGGCCACCAATTCATCGGTGACCGCCGCCGAATCGTCGACCTCGAAGGCGACCCGATACTTGCCGGCGACCTGTCGGCCCACCTCCACCCGGTCGATCGCCCGCCGCTGGGCGGTGTTGATGATCTCCAGGGTGGCGCGTCCGGCGGACAGGATGCACACCTGCGCGTCGTCGCCGCCCCGGATGGACAGCTCCTCGGTCAGTCCCAGCGCATCGCGGTAGAAGGCCACCGCGGAGTCGTAGTCGTCGGCATGCACCACCAGTCGGAGTTGGCGCACGCGGGGTTCGGGTCGGTCCATCGGCCGAGAATGACACACGGCGCCGCGGTCGGCAGCGCGAGCGTCGCCGATGTGCATCGAACCCGGCGATCCGGGGTATCGACCACACAGCGGACGTCTGCCGTGATCTGGGACCATCCGGCGGCTCCGCGAGGTCCCGTGAGCAAGGCTGAAGCGAGGCTGGGCCGTCGCGACGCAGTCGCAGGCCCGTCGAGCGGAGCGCCGAGCGAACAATTGGGCACTGTGAGCACCCCGAATGCCCCGGGACCGGCCTGCCCGGCAGCACAAGCCGCCGGGCAGGTCTGCTCGCTCCTCCGCCCCGCCACCATCGCGGTGATCGGTCATGATCGGGCCTGCGGGTCGCCCACCGGCCGACGCGGGGTGATACGGTCCGGCTGGCGGGGCAGGCTCAAGCCCTGTCCGCGCGGCGCGTTCAAACCACGAGGGCAGCCACGCCACAGGCACGACAGGACGGCAGTGAACCGAGACGACGAAGGCACCGGTACCCCGTTCGGGGTGTCAGTCGAGGAAGCCGCGGACGGCGTCGCCGTGGTGCAGGCCAGCGGAGAGGTCGACCAGCTCACGGCCCCCGGCCTGGCGGAGGCGATCGGGCGCGTCCTGGACGCACCGGGCTCGGCCGTGCTGGTCGATCTGACGGCTGTGGGATTCCTGGGTTCCGCGGGTCTGGCCGTATTGGTGGAGGCGGCCACCCGGGCGGAGAAGGATGCCCGACAGTTGCGCGTGGTCGCCGATGCACCACCGGTGCTGCGACCACTGGCACTGACCGGCCTGGAGACGGTGCTGTCGATCCACCCCACCCGGCAGGCCGCGATGCAGAGCCTCGCGGTGGGCACCGAGTGAAGTCCGCCCGAACTGGCGGGTGCGGCATCCCCGTCACCGGCCGGCGACCCGTCCCCTCCGCACCCGCGTCACCGTAGCGGCCGCGTCACCGTATAGCCCGCCCCCGCGTCACCCGTAGGGCCGCGTCTTACCGGCAGGAACGGCGGCACACGCGTCACCGTAGGGCCCGGGTCACCGCACGAACCCCGCACCCGAGCATCCGCGTCACTGCAGGTCTCTCCGTCACCGCCGCAGCGGGCGGCGGTCGGTCACGACACGAGGTCGAAGGCCGGCGGGTAGTCCAGCCGACCACGCACGTCCGGGCGGTATCCGGTGAGCGGGTAGACCTGGGCCGCCTCGGCGGGTGCCCAGTCCGGCAGCCTGATGTGCACACCCAGGTCCGGGGCGTACCGGAAGCCGAGCCGGCCGTAGTACGCCGGGCTGCCCTCCAGGGTGACCAGCGCCGCGCCGGTGCGATCCGCCGCCGCCAGCGCCGTTCGCACCAGTGCCGAACCCACACCCTGCCGCTGGTGTTCCGGCGCCACACCGAGCGGGGACAGCGTCAGCACGTCGTGCGTGGCGAGGTCGTCGTCCACCAGCGTGGCGTGGCTGATCATCACGAAGCCCGCCGCGGTGCCGTCCACCCGGGCCAGCAGGCTGAGCTCGGGCTCGTAGTGCGGCGAACGCCGGATGGCATCCACCAGGTCGGCGACCTCCCGGTGGTGCGCGAAGGCGGCCAGGATGACCTCGCGGATCGCCGCGTGGTCGGCGTCGGTCTCGGGCTGGATCTGTACGAGTGCCATCGCCGCGACACCCTAGGTCGGGCGGTCCGGTCCGGCAACGGATTTGCCCGCGCGGCGCGCTGGGGCTGCCGGGAGGGAGCAGTCGCGGCGCCGGTCCTGGCCCTCGCCCACGCCGGTCAGTGGCCCAGCACCTCCGCCCAGTGCCGGGTGAAGGCGTCCATCGCAGTCTGCGCGGCATCCTGGTCGCCGGTCAGCAGCGCGTCCAGCAGCAGTCCGTTGGCCAGCGCCAGGCTGATCCGGGCCAGCACCGAAGCCTGCTGCCGGCTGGCGCCCGCGGCCCGCCACAGCCCGGCGAGCGGCTCCAGCCACATGTGCACCGCCAGTACCGCCATGGGCTGCGAGCCCGGATGGCGCATGGCATCGGCGGCCAGCTCGAAGAACAGCGGGCCGAACCGCATCGCGTTGTCGGTGACCAGCCGCCAGAACCGCTGCCCGGCCTCGGTCGGGGCCAGGCCCTCGGTGCGCAGCAGCTCGGTCAGGGTGCCCAGCTGGGCCTGCTGGATCGCGTCGATGATGGCCGCGGCCAGCCCGCGCTTGGAACCGAAGTGGTAAATCAGCATCCGGTGACTGGTGCCGATCGCCGCCGCGATCTGCCGCAGGCTGGCCTCGCCGAAGCCGTGCTGGGCCACGTGCGCGATGGCCGCCGAGAGCAGCACCGAGCGCGGATCATCACCGGTGGTGGCCGGCTGGCGGGCGGGGTCGGTCGTGGCCGGCCGGCGGGCAGGGTCGGTCGTGGCCGGCCGGCGCGCGGGGTCGTTCGTGGCCTGGCGGCGCGCGGGGCCGGAGCGGACCGTCCGGCCCGCGTCGCCGGGGCTAGGCGGCATCCGTGCCGGCGGCCAATTGTTCGGCGAAGCGCCGCAGGCCGGCCGCCTCGGTGTCGGCGTACCGGCGGGTGCGCCCACCCACCAGCGCGGCCAGCACCGGCGACATGGGCCCGGTCATGTCGACGGTCAGCCGCAGCCGGGAACCGCCGGCCGCGGGGTAGACCTCGTGGGCGGCCTGGATGCGAACCCCGGAGGTGGCGGCGGCCCAGCTGAACCGCGAGCCGTCCTGCCAGTCGTCCACCCGATAGACCAGGGTGCGCAGCTTCGGCTGCCCGATTCGCACCCGGGCTCCCACGGCGAGGCCGCCGTCCAGCAGGACGACCTCGTCGATCGTCGGGGTCCAGTCCGGCCATCGCGTCACGTCGGCGACCGCCCGCCACAGCACGTTCGCGGGCGCCTGCACGTCAACAGAGATCTCGTGATGCATGCCG
>DASSTH010000249.1:0-8220 GCA_035708025.1 Nakamurella sp.
CGAGCTGTTCGCCCGGTACGGCCAGGACGCGGTCGAGGCGTGCTTCGACGCGATCATCGACTCGACCACGCAGACGTTCCGGCGCGAGGTGCTCGCGAAGATCCCGGACGGCAGCTGGGTCTGGGAGGACTACGCCGAGCACGACGGCGTGGACGAGCCCAAGCTGCACACCCAGCGCATCACGCTGACCAAGCTGTCGGACGGTGACGGGGTGACCGGGGCCCGCCTGATCCTGGACTTCACCGGCACCGGGCCGCAGGCCAAGGGGCCGATCAACCACTGCGCCAACTACTCCGACGGGGTGTTCCTGGCCAAGTGGCTGGCGCCGATCCTGCGCAACCTGGCCGACACCCCGGAGCGGATGGCCGAACTCGACGTCAACGAGGGCGTGGTGCCGCTGATCGAGATGCGGTTCCCGGAACCGGGAACGCTGCTCACTCCGATCTTCCCGGCGCCCACCAACGCCCGCACCTTCGTGATCCTGCGGCTGCTGGGCGTACTGGCCGGGGTGATCGCCAAGGCGGTGGACGGCAACATGCCCGCCGACCAGGAGACCATCCGGTACGTCGGCTTCCACGGCGTCGACGCGAGCGGGACGCCGTACCTGATGCGGGAGATCCTGGGCGGCGGCTCCGGCGGCCGGTACTACGCCGACGGCGAGGACACCATCCACGTGGTGCCGGACTCGTCCAACGTCCCCACCGAGGTGACCGAGTCCAGGTTTCCCTTCCGCATCGAGCGGCTCGGCCTGGCAGTGGATTCCGGGGGCGCCGGCCGGTACCGCGGCGGACTCGGCTACCAGAAGCACTACCGGATGCTGGTGGACGCCGACTTCATGTGCATCGCCGACCGGTCGATCCTGTCCTGCTGGGGCGTCAAGGGCGGCAAGGCCGGCAAGCCGTTCCAGGTGACCATCGACCCGGGCGGGCCGAACGAGCGGGAGGTCGAGGGCCTGGTGGACGCCGCGCCGGTGCGGGCCGGGGAGATCATCCGGGTGCGCACCACCGGGGGCGGCGGATGGGGCGATCCGCTGGACCGTCCGGTGGCCGAGGTGGCGCGGGACGTGCGGTGGGGCAAGGTGTCCGTCGCCGGGGCGCGGGAGGACTACGGGGTGGTTCTCGACCGGGACTCCGACGGGGACGTGGCTGTGGACGGGCCGGCCACCGACGAGTTGCGGGCCGGGATGCGCCGGGACCGGGACCACGCCGCCGCCGACGCGGGGGGCCGGGTGCCGTTCTTCGACCGCGGTCCGGGATACGCCCGGCTGTCCGGCGGCCGCCCGTTCGCCGACGTCGACCTCCTCTGAGGCGAGGATCAACTTGCCCCCGCGAGGATCAACTTCACGGTTTGCCGCCCGGTATGTCGGGTTCGGCGTGAAGTTGATCCTCGCGAGCGGGGGACGGACGGAGGTGGCCCGTGGGCGGTGACGACGTGCCGCCGGTGACCGAGCATCCGGACGGACCGGTGGCGGTGACGACATGCGGCCGGTGACGCGGCTTGCGGACGGACCGGTGGCGGTGACGACGTGCCGCCGGTGACGCAGCATCCGGACGGACCGGTGGCGGTGACGGGCGCCGCCGGCAAGACCGGCCGTGCGGTGGTCGCGGCACTGGCCGCGCGTGACGTACCGGTACTGGCGCTGGTGCATCGCCCGGAGCAGGCCAGGGCCGGCATCCCGGGTGCCACCGCATCCGTCGCCGTGGACCTGGCCGACCCCGATGCGGCGCACCGGGTGCTGGCCGGGACGAGCGCGGTCTACCTGATCGCCCCCAACGTGCATCCCGACGAGCCGGCCCTGCTGGAGCCGGTGATCGCCGGCTGCGAAGCGTCCGGCCCGGCACGGGTGGTCTACCACTCGGTGCTGCACCCGTACGCCCCGGCGATGCCGCACCACGTCGACAAGGCGCGCGTGGAGGCCCGACTGCACGACTCACGTCTGGACTGGACGATCCTGCAGCCGGCGTCCTACTTCGAGAACGCCCTGGGCGCCTGGGATTCCGTGCGCGCCAAGGGTATCTGGCCGTTGCCGTACTCCGCGACGGCACCGTTCACGCCGGTGGCGCTGGACGATGTCGCCGAGGTCGCGGCGGCGGCACTGAGCAACCCGGCGCACCGGTTCGCGACCTACGAACTGGCCGGCCCGGAACGGCTGACCACCGACGACATGGCTCGCATCGCCGCCGAGGTGCTCGGCCACGACGTCACCGTCACCGCCGGCCGGCGGGCCTGGCGGGAGGGACCGGGCCGCCTGCTGGACTCCGACGCCCGGGAGCGCCTTGAGGCGATGTTCGACTACTACGACCGGCACGGACTCTGCGGCAACCCGACCGTGCTGGCCGCCCTGCTGCAGCGTGCACCCACGACCTGGCGGGACTGGCTGCTCAGGTGGATCTAGCTGCCGGGCGAACCGTCCGCCCGGCAGGAGCCAACCGCCGGTGAAGAATAAGCGGCGGCCGGCTGGGTACCGGGTGGGTCAGCGACGCGCGGTCGTCTTGGCCCGGGCCGCGGCGCGCTTCTCCGTCACCGCCCCGTCGGTGGACAGCGAGCCGGCCGGTGACTCCAGGTGCGCGCGGATGAACCAGTGGAACAGTTCCAGCGAGTGCAGGTGACCGATCAGCATGTCATTGGTGACGGGGTCCAGGCTCTCGGTCTCCTCGGCGGCCTGCCGGTGATCGGCGATCACCGTCTGGTAGACCACGTCGAGCGCGCCCAGGTGGGTGATCGCGTCGGCCCGCCCGATGGAGTAGTCGTCCCAGCTGCGGCGCTGCACCATCCCGCCCGGTGTTCCCTGCGGCGACACGCCGAGAGTGGCGATGCGCTCGGCGATCTCGTCCACCATGGCGCGCACCGCCAGCACCTGGGGGTCGATCATCTCGTGCACCGAGATGAAGTTCGGCCCGACCACGTTCCAGTGCACGTGCTTGAGGGTCAGGGCCAGGTCGTTGAGCGAGTCCAGCCGTTGCTGCAGGATCCCGGCCACCGTCGCCCCGTCCTTGGTCGACATCGAGGGAACGGTGTATTGGGGGGTCGACGGGGACTTGGCTGCGGGCATGGTGATGGCTCCTTCGCTGTCACGGTGACGGCATGCTCTACCGGCCGGTGCGACCGGCGACCGCGTCTTGTCGCAGTACCCCGACTCCCAGCGGGACAAACGGCTGTCCCGGTGCAGCGGACCACCGACTCCGGTAGCCGGCCGGCCGCCACACACCGAATGTGCCAACGGCCGGCGGCGCACCTCGTGCACCCGCACCGGCGACCGTGCCGTGCCCGATGCCTACGCTCGGGGCAGCGGAGCACCGCCGCGGGCGGGCACCAGGCCCACCGCCGAGGAAGCGAGGACCCATCGTGGCCGACGGACCCCTGTCCGACATCACCGTCCTGGACCTGACGCGCGCCCTGGCCGGGCCACACGCCGCGATGATGCTCGGCGATCTGGGGGCGCGGGTCATCAAGATCGAAACACCCGGTCACGGTGACGACACCCGGGGCTGGGGCCCGCCATTCGTCACCGGCCCGTCCGGATCACCGGCCGACACGGACGACCCGGTCGGCGACGGCACCGGGGCTCCCGTCACCGACGGCACCGCCGACTCCGTCACGGGCGGCACCGCCGACTCCGTCACGGGCGGCACCGCCAACTCCGGCACGGGCGGCACCCCAGACCAGACCCCCATATCCACCTACTTCCTGTCGTGCAACCGCAACAAGGAATCGGTGACGCTGGACCTGAAGAGCGACCGCGGCCGGGAGGCGCTCACCGAACTGGTCCGCCGTTGCGACGTGCTGCTGGAGAACTTCCGCCCGGGCGTGCTGGACCGGCTGGGGTTCGGGCTGGCCCGGCTGATGGAGCTCAACCCCGGGCTGGTGGTGCTGTCCATCTCCGGGTTCGGGCACGACGGGCCGGAGGGCGGCCGGGCCGGCTACGACCAGATCGCCCAGGGCGAGGCCGGGCTGATGTCCATGACCGGGCCCGACCCGGACACCCCCACGAAGGTCGGCGTGCCGATCTCCGACCTGCTCTCGGGCATGTACGGGGCGTTCGGTGTGCTGGGCAAGCTGCATGAGCGCAGTCGTACCGGCCGCGGCGGGCTGGTGCGGACCTCGCTGCTGGCGGCCGTCGTCGGGGTGCACGCCTATCAGGGCACCCGGTGGACGGTGGCCGGCGAGATCCCCAGGGCGGAGGGCCCGCACCACCCGTCCATCTGCCCCTACGGCCTGTTCCACGCCTCCGACGGCATCGTGCAGATATCGGTCGGATCGGAGAACCTGTGGCGCAAGTTCGCCGCCGCCTTCGACCTGCCGGTGGACGCCCCCGGTTTCGCCAGCAACCCGGAGCGGGTGCGCAACGCCGAACAGGTCCGCGCCGCGGTCGACGCCGCCTTCGCCCGCTTTACGACCGTCGATCTGCTGGCCCGGCTCGCCGAGGTCGGGGTGCCCAGCGGGCAGGTGAAGAACCTGCAGCAGGTCTACGAGTGGGAGCAGACCCGGTCGCAGGGTCTGCTGATCGACGTCGACCATCCGGTGCTCGGCACGGTCACGTTGCCCGGTCCGCCGCTGCGGTTCTTCGACGGTGACGGGGCCGAGTGGCATCGCGCGCACACCGCGCCCCCGCTGCTCGGGCAGCACACCGGGCAGGTCCTGGAGTGGCTGGGGACTCCGGCGGATCGCCCGCAGACCGAGGGAGCCACGCCGTGACGGGCGCTCCACCCCGCCCGCTGCGGCTGGGTGCCCGCGAGCTGATCGACACCGTGCTGGACCCGGGATCATTCACCAGCTGGGACGGCCCGATCATCCGCCCGGCCGGCCTGGATCCGCGCTATGCCGCGGACCTGGCGGCCGCGGAGCAGCGCTCGGGTGCCGACGAATCCATCCTGACCGGGGCCGGCACCATCCAGGGGCGCCGGGTCGCCGCGGTGGTCAACGAGTTCCGGTTCCTGGCCGGATCCATCGGCGTCGCCGCCGCCGACCGGTTGGAGCACGCCATCCGGCGGGCCACCGCGGAGGGCCTGCCGCTGCTGGCGGCGACCGCGTCCGGCGGCACCCGCATGCAGGAGGGCACCCCGGCGTTCGTGCAGATGGTGCGCATCACCGACGCGATCGCCGCCCACCGCGCAGCCGGCCTGCCGTATCTGGTGTACCTGCGGCATCCCACCACCGGCGGGGTGTTCGCCTCCTGGGGTTCGCTCGGGCACGTCACCGTCGGCGAACCGGGCGCGCTGATCGGCTTCCTGGGCCCGAAGGTGTTCCAGGCGCTGTACGGCACCGCGTTCCCGCCGGGGGTGCAGACGGCCGAGAACCTGGCCGACCACGGGCTGCTGGACGCGGTGCTGCCGCCGCACAAGCTGGCCGACATCGCCTCCCGCGCGCTCACCGTGCTCACCGCGCCGCGGCGCGGCCTGCCGCCGGTGGAGGCGGCCCAGGAGGAGGACCAGCCGGAGCTACCGGCCTGGGAGTCGATCGGCCGCACCCGGCGTTCGGACCGGCCGGGGGTGCGGGAACTGCTGCGCTTCGCCGCCACCGACGTGGTGCCGCTGAACGGCACCGGGCAGGGGGAGGCGCAGCCCGGGCTGATGCTGGTGCTGGCCCGGTTCTCCCGGATGCCCTGCGTGCTGCTGGGCCAGGACCGCGCGTCCCAGGACAGCGATGGCCCGCTCGGTCCGGCGGCGTTGCGGGTGGCCCGCCGTGGGATGAGGCTGGCCGACGAGTTGGACCTGCCGCTCGTTTCGGTGATCGACACACCGGGCGCCGCGCTGTCCAAGGATGCCGAGGAGGGCGGGCTGGCCGGCGAGATCGCCCGCTGCCTGGCCGACCTGGTGGCGCTGGCCGCACCCACGGTGTGCGTGCTGCTGGGACAGGGATCGGGAGGCGGCGCCATGGCCCTGTTGCCGGCGGATCGGGTCATCGCCGCCCGGCATGCCTGGCTGTCACCGTTGCCGCCGGAGGGTGCCAGCGCCATCGTGCACGGCGGCGACCCGTCGTTCGCGGCCGAGATGGCCGCCGCGCAGCAGGTGCGCGCGGTGGACCTGCGCCGCCGCGGGATCGTGGACCGGCTGGTGGCCGAGCACGACGACGCCGCCGACGAGCCCGCGGCCTTCTCCCGCCGGATGGGCCGGGTGCTGGCCCAGGAGATGGCGGTGCTCGCGGGCCGGCCGGCTGGTCAGCGGCTGGCCCGCCGCTCCGGCCGATACGCCTTCTGACCGGGAGCGGGTACTTCGAGGGTGCGGATCGGCGCGTGGTAGCCGCCGAGATCGGGTCAGCGGGCGGCGGCTGCCAGGGGATCCGTGCTCGGCCGCCGATCCGGCGCACGGTTCGGCAGCACCGGCAGCAGGAACACCGCGGCCAGCATCCACAGCACCTGCAGGCTGCACCCGAGGATCTCGGCCGCACTTAGGTCCGCCAGGTTGGCCATCGGCAGGTTCAGCAGGTCGCGGGTGTCGGTCACGAACACCGCCAGCCCGGTCAGGCCCAAGGCGATCACCCCGCCGAGCCGCAGCGCGGCCCGTCGCGCGGCCGAATCGTGCAGCACGCCCAGCACGCCGCCGTCGATCGCCGGGAACCGGCGCGCCCCGGTGACCACGCGGTGCGCGATGACCACCACCGCCGGCAGCACCCACACGCAGTGGTGCAGCCAGCTCACCGGGGACAGCAGCACGCCGAGCAGGCCGGTGATGGTGACTGCGGCGAGCGTGTCGCCGCTCGCCACCGCCGCGCGGATGCGCTGCGCGGCGGGCAGCGCCACGATCAGCACGGCGGCCAGGAAGAGCAGCTTGCCTGGCTGGTCCGGCGCCACGATGCGGGCCAGCAGGCCGTCCACCGACTGGTTGGACGGCGATGCCAGGATGCCCACCCGCCGGGTGTCCCACAACAGCGAGGTGAAGTACTCCCAGCTGGACCCCGGCATGGCGACCGCGGTGAGCAGCCAGGCCGCCGCGCAGGTGACCGCGCCGGTGATGGCGGCCCGCCACTGCCGGGCCAGCACCAGGTAGAGCAGGAAGATCCCGGGCACGATCTTGATCGCCATGGCCAGACCGACCCCGACGCCGGCCAGCCGGCTGCCCCGTCGGGTCAGCACCAGCACGTCGAACAGCACCAGCACGGCCAGGAACAGGTTGACCTGCCCGAACTGCAGGGTCTGCCGGATCGGCAGCAGCAGGAAGGACGCCACCGTCACGCCGGCCACCACGGGCAGCAGCCGGCGGCGGGCGATGTGGAACCGCTCGGCCAGCACCAGGTGCACCGTCACCGCCGCGGCGGCCAGGATGGACGCGATGGTCAGCACCTGCACGGTGCGCCAGCCCAGCAGGGCCATCGGCGACATCAGCATCGCCGCGAACGGCGGGTAGGTGAAGCCCAGGATGCCCATCACCGGGTCGTACTTGCCGTAGGCGTACAGCGCGTTGCCGTCGCCCCACCAGTGCATGGCCGCGAAGTAGATCCGCAGGTCGAACTGATCGTGCGGGCCGGAAAGGCCGTGGTGCGTGGCGAACAACACCCCGGTAGCGGCCGCGATCAGCGCCAACGCACCAATCCACGCACGCAGCAGCGGCGGGTGAGCGGGCGTCCGGCCGCGCGCGCTTTCCCGAATCGGCGGTTCGCCATTGCGGCAGGAATCTTCCGGCATGTGGCGTACCGCCGCAGTGGGCGCGAGAGAGCCTGCGCTCGCGCTCATCTGGATGCCGGCAAGGGAAGAGTCGCCTGCCGATTTCACGGTACTCATATTCCCCCTGGTGGCGGCCTCAACCATCTCAATAATAGTGATGAAGGCCATTTCAAAGGGAAAGTCATCGGCAGGTAATAACTATTGTGCAATAGTAATCCAGCCGCAAAAATCTGGTCAGCGAAATGGGTATCACGGGCGCGCCGGCCGGGCGTGCGGCCGGACGGCCGTCGTTCGGGCCCTGTGGTGCCGTCAGTCCTCGCTGAGCCCCACCGTGGCGTACACGGCGCGCAGCGGCCGCGGAGCCCAGAAGGTCGCCCGGCCCAGCAGGCGCATGGCCGCAGGTACCAGCACGCCGCGGATCAGCGTCGCATCGATCAGCACCGCCAGGCCCGCGCCGAGCCCGACCAGCTGCAGCAGTGACACCGACTAGGTGGCGAAGGCGAAGAAGGACACCGCGAGCAGTACGGCGGCGCTGGTGACGATCCGCCCGGTGCGCGCCAGCCCGTCGGTGACCGACGCGGCCAGCCCGGCCCCGCCGTGGTACATCTCGGTGATGCGGC
>DASSTH010000250.1:0-17753 GCA_035708025.1 Nakamurella sp.
ATCCGTCAACACGTAGGCGCCGTTGCTCACGTACAGGCTCTTGTCGCTGGGCATCTGGGTGGTGTCGAACCCGGTGTTCCAGAAGTCCGCCACCGCCTTCAACTGCGACTTCTGGTCGGCCGCGGCGTCCTTGACCTTGCCCAGGGTGTCCTGGAACAGCTTGACCATGTCGTCGGTGGCCTTGGCCGGATCGGTCTCCTTCAGCGCGTGCATGGCCACCACGTGGGCCGGCACGCCGATCCCGAGGTCGACGTCGTAGTCGACGTAGAACTGGTCGTACTTGATGGTCAGCGACTGGCCGTTGTCACCGATCTCCGGGAAGCTGGTGACCAGCGCAAGGCCCGGGCTGGAGGAGTCGAAGGCGATGCCGGTCGACGGCTTCAGGTTGCCCTCTTCGTCGTACTCGGCCTCGGCGGTGTTGTACAGACCACTCTGCGCCGCCCAGCTCATCAGCAGGTCGGCGGCCGAAACCGGCACGCCGTCCGACCACTTCACACCGTCCTTGATGGTGTACTTGATGGTCAGCGGGTCCAACGACACCAGGGTGCAGGTGCCGAAGCTGTCGTTGTTGATCAGCTCGGACTTGTCGTTGTAGTAGAACAGGCCCGGCCCGTTGAGCAGGTACGCCGGGTCGGCGTTGTAGGTCGAGTTGCCGTGCGAAGTCGCGTTGTTGAACGAGGTCGCGAGCTCGTTGAAGCCCGCCGACACCTGTCCGGCCGGCGCGGCACCCGGGTCGTCGTAGGGGCCGTGCGGCGTGCCACACGCGGACCCACCGACGGTGCCCTCTGCGGCGCTTCCGCCGGAGGAGCTACCGGTGTCGCTCGCGCTGCCGCTGGCACCACCGGAACCGCTGCTGCTCGATCCCGAGCCACTGGCTTCGGTACCGGGCGCGCTGGACGAGCCACCGGACGCACTGCTGCTGCTGCCAGCTGATGTGCTGGCTGCCGGCGTGCTGGTGTTGGTGTCCTGCTGACCGGGCGAGCTGCCACAGGCACTCAGCACCATGGCTGACGCTGCGATCAGGGCAGTGGCAGCCACTACCCGCGTTCTCCTCATCGATGGTCCTCCTTGAGGTGTCATGACCACCCCGGCCTGGATCCCCGTCGACCCTCGGCCGTGCCTGGGCAGCCCGGCACCACTAGTCGTGTCTGACCGCAGAACCTTACGGCACCGTCCCACCATCTGGGCCACGTCCGAGCCTGATTCGTGACCAAAGGGTGACCCGTGAGATCTTATTGAGTTTTATCAATCGGATTATTAGCACTAAATCCGGCAGCTTGGCGACCCATCCTTCAGCGCCCCGGCCACTCGACGATTCCGGACAGCGGGGACTCGAACACCCAGGACGGCGCCGGTCCGGTCGGGTCCGGCCCCCGGAGTTCGGCCACCGGCCCAGGCGCCACGAAGAGCACCGCGGGCTGTGCCAACGCGAGCGCGGGCCGCGCCCTGGTCACCTCGTGGTCGGCGGCATCGGGCGACGCGGCGCCGGTCAGCGCGTCATCGAGGGCCGCCTGAGCGGTAAGCGAGCACCAGCCGGACGGGTTGCGGGCGCCGGCCTGCCCGGCCGCTGCATCCGGGGGGCAGCCGAACTGCGAGGACGCGGCCACCGCGTCCGAGGCGCCGTGCGGCATGGTGATCAGCGCGGCGTCACAACGCTGCTCCGTGAGTGCCGCGAGCAACCGGTGCGGTGCGAAGCCCACCAGGTCCACCTCGATCCCAGCGGAGCCGAGTTGACGCTGCAGTTCGCGTCCCGCGGCCGCCAGCGACCTGTCCGGCAACGGGTAACCGATGCGCAGCACCAGGGTGGCCCCGTCCCGGGCCACGTACAGCCCGGCCATCCGGTATCCCGCCTCCGCCAGTTCCCGGACCGCCGCGCCGATGTCCGGCGGGGCCTCGGCCGAGGGTGGAACCTTCCCGGGTTCCAGCACCGCATCGGCTGCCAGCCCGATCGTGGTCGGCACCGGCAGTTCGACCGGCGTGCCGGACGTCCCGCCTGCCAGCACCTCCCGGATCTGGCCAGCGTCGATGGCGTGCGCGATGGCGGTACGAACGTGGACGTCGGCGGCCGGGCCGGCCGTGGTGTCGAACACGAGTTGGGTCACCGCCGGCAGCGGCACCAGGGCCCGGCGCTCGGCCGGCACCGTGGCCAGTGCCGGGCCGTCGGACGGGCCCGGCCGGAGCTCGGCGGCCTGCACATCACCCCTGGACAGCGCGCCGAGCAGGTCCGAGGTGGCGCCCATGCGCAACACCACGGAGGCCGGGCCCCGCTGGCTGCCCCAGTACTTGTCGTTGCGCTGCAAGGTGATCTCGCCCGTCACGGTGTCCAGGGATGCCATCTTGTAGTAGCTGCCGGACACCGGGATCCCCGCGGACAGCGTCTCGGCCCAGCCGCCCGGCGCATCCTTCAGGATGTGTGCCGGGAGCAGGTGGTGGAACAGCGATTGCCAGTCAGGGAACGGCGCGGCGAACTCCACCTCCACCAGTTTGCCGCCCTGCCGGGACCGGACCTGAGAGATCAGGCGGTATCCCGCAGGTTCGAAAACCCCTGGTGCGGTGGACATCTGCTGCCACAGGTAGCTGAAGTCCTCGCCGGTGATGGGGGTGCCGTCGGACCAGGATGCCGCCCGGTCCAGGGTATAGGTGACGGTGAACGGCTGCCGCGACGACACCTCCGCCGCCTGGGCCAGATCCGGGTTGAGCTGCCAGTGTCCACTGGTGTCGATCCACGTCGCGGAGGGCAATACCAGCGCGGCCACCGCCATGGTGACCGGCGAGAAGTCCGCTATCGCATGCGGGTTGAAACCGGCTGTCGTTGCGTCGATGCCGACGATCACCGACCGGTTGGGCACGCTGGTGCTGGGTTCCGGACCGGACGAGGTCGGAGTCTGCACCGGGGGCAGCCCGGGCGGGGTGCATCCCGCGGTGGCCAGCACCGCTCCGAACGCCCCCAGCAACAGCGTCCTGCGGTCCAGCCGCGCGGCTCCGGACCGATCGGGTCCGGCCGCCGGCGGCGCCACCATGGTCTGCCCTCTCGTCAGCTCGCGGACCGGGAGCGGAGCTTGGCGCGATCCGCCGCCGACAACACGACCTTGCGCAGCCGTGCGTGTTTGGGCGTCACCTCGACGCACTCGTCGTCGGCGCAGAACTCCAGGGCCTGCTCCAGGCTCAGGGATCGTGGCGGCACCAGATGGACCAGCTCGTCACCGGTGGAGGACCGCATGTTGGTGAGCTTCTTCTCCTTGGTGATGTTCACATCCATGTCGTCCGAACGGGAATTCTCCCCGACGATCATGCCCTCGTACACCTCGGTGGTGGGCGGCACGAACAGGGTGCCACGCTCCTGGAGGTTGAACATCGCATAGGCGGTCGCCTTGCCGGCCCGGTCGGCGACCAGCGAACCGGTCGGGCGCGATCGCATGCCGCCCGCCCACGGGCGGTACCCGTCGAACACGTGGTGGGCGATCCCGGTGCCCCGGGTGTCCGTCAGGAACTCCGTGCGGAACCCGATCAGCCCGCGCGACGGCACGGTGAATTCCATGCGTACCCAACCGGTCCCGTGGTTGGTCATGTGCTCCATGCGGCCCTTGCGGACGGCCAGCAGCTGCGTCACCGCACCGAGGTATTCCTCCGGAACGTCGACGGTCAGGTACTCGAACGGCTCGCACACCACACCGTCGACCGTGCGGGTGACCACCTGCGGCTTGCCGACGGTGAGCTCGAAACCCTCCCGGCGCATCGTCTCCACCAGGATCGCCAGGGCCAGTTCGCCGCGGCCCTGCACCTCCCAGGTGTCCGGGCGGTCGGTGGGCAGCACCCGCAGCGACACGTTGCCGACCAGTTCGGCGTCCAGCCGGCCCTTGACCAGCCGGGCGGTGAGCTTGCTGCCACCGTCCCGGCCGGCCAGCGGTGAGGTGTTGATGCCGACCGTCATGGACAGCGCGGGCTCGTCCACCGAGATGGCCGGCAGCGCCCGCGGATCCTCCGGGTCGGCCAGCGTCTCGCCGATGGTGATGTCGGCGATGCCGGCCACCGCGATCAGATCGCCCGCCGTGGCGGTGGCCACCGGCACCCGGTCCAGGGCTTCGGTCATCAACAACTCGCTGATGCGGGTGCGCACCACGGTCCCGTCCCGGCGGCACCAGGCGACCTGCTGGCCCTTGCTGATGGTGCCCTGGTGCACCCGGCACAGTGCGATCCGGCCCAGGAACGGTGAGGCGTCGATGTTCGTCACCTGGGCCTGCAGTGCGGCCCCTTCGGTGTAGACCGGTGCCGGGATCGCCGCCATCAGGGTGTCGAACAGCGGGTCCAGGTTCTCGTGATCGGGGAGTTCGCCGTCCGCCGGCTTGGTCAGGCTGGCCCGGCCGGCCCGGGAGGAGCAGTAGACGATCGGGAACTCGATCTGCTCATCGTCCGCGTCCAGATCCAGGAACAGGGCGTAGGTGTCGTCCACCACCTCGTCGATGCGGGCGTCCGCGCGGTCGGTCTTGTTGATCACCAGCACCACCGGCAGCCGCGCCTCCAGGGTCTTGCGCAGCACGAACCGGGTCTGCGGCAGCGGGCCCTCCGAGGCGTCCACCAGCAGCACGACGCCGTCCACCATCATCAGCGCGCGCTCCACCTCGCCGCCGAAGTCCGCGTGGCCGGGGGTGTCCACGATGTTGATCACCGTGTCGCCCCGCCGCACGGCGGTGTTCTTGGCCAGGATGGTGATGCCCTTCTCCCGCTCCAGGTCGCCGGAGTCCAGCACGCGGTCGGCGACGTCCTGGCCGCTGCGGAAGGCGCCGGATTGCCACAGCATGGCGTCCACCAGGGTGGTCTTGCCGTGGTCCACGTGCGCGACGATGGCCACGTTGCGCAGGTCGTCGCGCGTCGGCACGAGCGGGTACTCCTTGTCGCTGCTGGGAGACGGCGCATCACCGCGCCGGAGGGGAACCGGTCAAGTCTAGTCGGCCCGCGCGGGTCGCTCGTCCGACGATAAGCAGGCGGCTATAGCACCTTGGACAGGAAGTCCCGGGTGCGCCGGTGCTGCGGACGGGCGATCACCTCGCGCGGATCCCCGGTCTCCACCACTTGGCCGGCGTCCATGAACACCAGCGTGTCGGCCACCTCGCGGGCGAAGCCGATCTCGTGCTTCAACACCACCATGGTCATCCCCGCACCGGCCAGGTCGCGCATCACGTCCAGCACCTCACCGACCATTTCCGGGTCCAGCGCCGAGGTGGGCTCGTCGAACAGCATCAGCTTGGGATCCATGGCCAGCGCTCTGGCGATCGCCACCCGCTGCTGCTGCCCGCCGGACAGCTGACTGGGGTACGCCCGGGCCCGGTCGGCCAGCCCGACCCGCTGCAGCAGGGTCATCGCCCGGTCCCGAGCCTCGGCGCGCGGCCGCCGCAACACCTGGACCTGCGCCTCCATGATGTTGCCGAGCGCGGTCATGTGCGGGAAGAGGTTGAAGCTCTGGAAGACCATGCCGATCTCCCGGCGGCGCTCGGCGACCTCCCGGTCCCGCAACTCGTACAGCTTGTCCCCGCGCTGCCGGTAACCCACCAGCGCGCCGTCGACACTCAGCCGCCCGGCGTTGATCTTCTCCAGGTGGTTGATACAGCGCAGGAAGGTGGTCTTCCCGGATCCGGACGGCCCCAGCAGCACCGCCACCTGACCGGGCATCACCGTCATGTCGATGCCCTTGAGCACCTCCACGTGTCCGAACGACTTGTGCACCTTCTCCGCCAGCACCATGGGATCCGCCACGGATTCGGCAATCTCGGCGCCGGCCCCGGTCATGCCTCGCCCGCCGTCCGCACGCCGCGGCCGGGGCGTGTGCGCCGCACCGCCGCCACCCCGCGGCCGAAGTGCCGCTCCAGATAGAACTGGCCGACGCTGAGCACCGAGGTCACCAGCAGGTACCACAGGCTGGCCACCACCAGCAGCGGGATCTGTTGATAGTTGCTGTTGTAGATGTTCTGCACCGTGGTGAACAGTTCCGGAATGGCGGCCAGCACCAGCAACGAGGTGGTCTTCAGCATGGAGATGACCTCGTTGCCGGTGGGCGGCACGATGATCCGCATCGCCTGCGGGAGCACGATGCGGCGCATCAGGGTGAGCCGGCGCATCCCCAGGGCCTCCGCCGCCTCGGTCTGCCCCCGGCCGACCGACAGGATGCCGGAGCGCACGATCTCGGCCATGTAGGCCGCCTCGTTCAGCCCCAGCGCCAGCACCCCGCCGAGAATCACCGGAATGAGTTCGTTGACGTCGAAGAACACGAACTCCGGCCCGAACGGAATGCCCAGGCTGAGGTACCGGTACAGCTGGCCCAGATACACCCAGAACACGATCTGGACCAGCACCGGCGTGCCGCGGAAGAACCAGATGTACAGCCAGGCAACGGTCTTCACCACGGGGTTGGGCGACATCCGCATCACCGCAAGGATGATGCCCAGCACGATGCCGATGGCCATCGCCGCGGCGGTGATCCAGATCGTCTTGAGCAGCCCCTGCAGTACCACGTCGGTGAAGACGTACTGCCGCACGGTGTCCCAGCGCCAGTTCGGGTGGAAGATCAGGCTGTGCGCCGCCATCGCGGCCAGCAACAGCAAGATCGCCACCGCCACCCAGCGGCCGGGGTGGCGGACCGGGACGGCCGTGATCGGCAGTCCGCGCTCCGCCACCGCTGGTTCCTCGGCCATGGACATCAGCTATGCACCTCGGATCCGGCCGGCTGCGGCCCGCTCAGAAGATCGCCTTGTTGACCTCGGCCTTGTCGATGGCGCCGTCGGACAGGCCCCAGTTGTCCAGGATCTTGGCGTAATCGCCGTCGTCCATCAGCTTCTGCACCGCCCGCTGGACCGCGGTGGTCAGCTCGGCCGGCTTCTTCGGCAGGGCGATGCCGTAGGGCGCGACACCCACGTCCTCGCCGACCTTCTCGAACTTGTCGCCGGTGATCTTCACCGCGTACTCGGCCACCGGGGTGTCGGCCATGTAGGCATCCAACCGGCCGGACGCCAGCGCCACATTGACGTCGCTCTGGCTCGGGTAGCCGGAGAAGTCCGGTGCCGGCTTGCCGGCATCCTGGCAGATCTTCACCACCGAGTCGTCCACGTCGGCCTTGGTCAGCATGTCCTGCTCGGTGGTGCCGTTCTCGGCGCCGACCTTCTTGCCGCACAGGTCCTGCGAGGACTGGATGTTCTCCGGGTTGCCCTTGGCGACCACGATCGACACGCCGGCCTGGAAGTAGGTGACGAAGTTGACCTGCTCCTCGCGCTTCTTGGTGTCGGTGAACGAGGACAGCGACAGATCGAAGCGGCCGGCGTTGATGCCCGCCAGAATGCCGTCGAACGTGGTCGGCTTCCACTCGGTCTGCAGGCCGAGCAGCTGGCCGATGGCGTTGCCCAGATCGATGTCCATGCCGATCGGTTCGCCCTGGCCGTTCTTGAGGAACTCGTTGGGTGCGTACGACGCGTCGGTGGCGATCACCAGCTTGCCGGCGGACCGGATGCTCTCCGGCACCAGGGCGGCCAGTTCGTCGTCCTTGGCCAGGCCCAGGTCCAGCGGCTCCGGTTCGCCGGTGGCGGGCGCCGATGGCGAGGAGGCAGCGGCGGACGAACCCGCGGCCGGCGAGCCGGCCGCGGAGGAACCGGCAGCCGACGAGCCGGCAGGCGAGGATGCGGACGACTCGGCAGCCGACGAGCCGGCAGCCGACGAGCCGGCAGCCGAGGAGCTGGCTGCGGGGCTGGAGCTACTCGAGCCGGCGGCGGACGGTGCCCCGCTGGATCCTGATCCCGGCTTCTGTGTGGAGGCGCCGCAGGCGGCGACCATGCCCGCTACCGCGAGCGCGGCGACTACGGTGGTCACACGCGACAAGCGTGACATCGAGGGCCTTCCCTTCCGTCGAGCACAGTGGTGGGTCGATGGGCCCGGCGCGATGGCGCGGACGTGCCCAGCGGCCTGGTGAACCGCAGGCCTGATGCAGATCGTGGCACACCATGCCGGGTGCCCGACAATCACGTTTGCGTCACACGGGGGCGCCGGATGCCGGGTGGCCGAGGCCGGTGACGGGGTGCCCGGCCGCCGAGGCGTCCCGGAGACCGTCGCGCCCCGCGGACCGGGCGCCGTCCTGCAGCAGCCGACGCAGGAACGGCACCAGCGGCCGGTCCGACGGCAGCCAGTCGACGGCATCGAGCTCCGCGGCCGCCACCCAGCGCACGGCGTCGTGCTCGCGGGCCTGTGGTTCCCCCTCGATGAGGTCCGCGCGGTAGGCGTGCAGCCGGTAGCCGCCGTCCAGCGGAAGGGCCGGTCCGACCCGGTCCCGTGCCGCGACGGTGATGCCCAGTTCCTCGGTGAGCTCCCGCACCAGCGCCTGCTGCTCGGACTCCCCGGGCTCCACCTTGCCGCCCGGGCATTCCCAGCGTCCGGCGACCTCGACGGGGTAGGTGCGCCGGGCCGCCAGGATGGCGCCGTCCCGGATCACCACCCCGGCCACCACCACGCGGGGCGCGCCGCCTTCCGGCACCGCCGGGGCATCGCCCCCGGCCGGCACGACCGGAGCATCAGAGCCGGCCGCTGCCGGCGGCGCACCGCCTCCGGCCGCAGCCGCCGAGGCATCGGAGCCGGCCGGCACCACGGACGCCGCATCCCGCTCCCGCGCTGCCAAGCAGAGCACGCCCAGCAACAGCTGGGCGCGGTGCAAGGTCGCCACTCGCCGTGCGGCCGCCCGTCGCCGGCCGCCGGTCCGGACGTCCACCGTCACCAGCGTTCCGGCCGCCGTGGCCGCGGGCGTCACGGTGACGAGCAGGCCAAGGGAGGATCCGACACCGCGCAACACCAACACCCCGACCGCCGGGAACGGTGAGGTGCCCACCCGCAGCAGCATCCGCCGCCGACCGCCCGCGATCCGGACCAGATCACCCGGCCGCAACTCCTCCCGGTCCGGCCCGGCCACCTCGGCGGCCAGGCCCGCGGCGGCCGCCGCGCGTCGCCAGGTGTCCATGGACCACAGCGCCGAGCGGACCGCTGGTGGCGAGGCGTCGATCAGCAGCGCGGCGCGGAACGGGATCACCGGGACAGCGTGTCATGTGCGACGGCGTCGGCCGCGCGGGCGGCGCCCTGCAGCAGCGCGGCGCCGGTGGGATCCAGCCGCAGCCGCACCGCCGATCCGATCTCCAGCTCCGCGTCCGGGTCCGCCAGCGCCTGCACCCGCCCGGCCGGCAGCTCGCCGTCCGGCCCGGACAGCTGCACGGTCAGCACCTGATGCTCCGGACCGGGCACCACGGCGGCGACCGTCCCGTGCGCCGTCCCCCGCTGGTCCACCAGCAGCGCCGACGGCCGCAGCCCCACCCATTCCGCCCGGCCCGCCACCTCGCCCAGAAACGTGCTGCTGGCCCACGTTCCGTCCGGCAACCGATGCGGCCGGGCCGGCAGCACGGTCGTGCAGCCCAGGAACCGCGCCACCCAGTCGTCCACCGGGCGGGACCACACCGCTCGGGGGTCACCGCACTGCGCGATCCGGCCGGCCCGCATCACCGCCAGCCGGTCCGCGACCGCGAAGGCCTCCTGCTGATCGTGGGTGACGAAGATCGCGGTGGTGCCGGTGACCGACAGCGCCAGCCGCAGGTCGGCGAGCAGCCGCTCGCGCAGGGCGCGGTCCAGCGCGGCCAGCGGCTCGTCCAGCAGCAGCAGCCGCGGCCGGGGGGCCAGCGCCCTGGCCAGTGCCACCCGCTGCGCCTCGCCGCCGGATAGCGTGGACACCCGCCGCGCGCCGTATCCGGCCAGTCCGACCAGCTCCAGCAGCTCCGCAACCCGGCGATCCCGCGCGGGTGCACTCCACCCCGGGCCGCGTAGTCCGTAGACCACGTTCCCGGCCACCGTCCGGTGCGGGAACAGCACGCCGTCCTGGAACATCAAGCCGAAACCCCTGCGGTGCACCGGGATTCGCGCCAGGTCCGCGCCGTCCCAGCACACCGTGCCGGCGGCCGCCGGCTCCAGTCCGGCCACCGCCCGCAGCAGCGTCGACTTGCCGCACCCGGACGGCCCGAGCAGCGCGAGCACCTGGCCGTCCGGCACCTCCAGGTCCACCTCGGCAACCGCGGCCACCGACCCGTAGCGCACCGTCAGCCCTCGCACGGCCAGCACGACTAGAAGCCTCCGATCCCGGCGCCGGTCCGGCCCCGCCCGCCGGCCAGGTCGACCAGCAGCACCACCACGGCGCAGGCGACCGCCAGGATCACTCCGGCGGCCAGCGCCATCCCGCTGTTCACCGGACCGGGACGGGAGATGAGCCGGCCGATCACCACCGGAAGCGTCACGGTCTCCGGCCGGGCCACGAAGGTGGTGGCGCCGAACTCCCCCAGCCCGGTGGCCAGCGCGAACGCGCCCGCCGCCGCCAGCGCCCGGGACATGATCGGCAGGTCCACGCTGGCCCACACCCGCACCGGGCCCGCTCCCAACACGGCCGCCGCCTGCCGCAGCCGTTGGTCGGCGGCGCGCAGCACGGGCAGCACCATCCGCACCACCAGGGGGGTGGCCACCATGGCCTGCGCGATCGGCACCAGCAGCGCCGATGACCGGAAGTCCAGCGGCGGAGCGTCCAGGGCGATCAGGAATCCGAACCCGACCGTCACCGCGCTCACCCCGAGGGGCAACATCATCAGTCCGTCCAGCGCACCGATGGCCCGCCGTGCGGACCGGCCGCGCGGCCGGCGGGCCAGCACCACCGACAGCAGCACCCCGACCGTCAGCGACAGCGCGGCCGCGATCACGGCAGACCGGATGGAGTTGGCCAGCGCCGTGGTGCCGGAGACCAGCAGCACGTTGTTCTCCCCCACCGTGGCCAGGTGCCGGTAGTTGTCCAACCCCCAGCCGTCGGCGGTCTGCAGCGAGCGGGTCACCAGCACCGCCATCGGCAACACCAACAGCGCGCCGGCCAGCAGCGTCATGGCCACCGCCGGCAGGTCCCGTCGCCCCACCGGGCGGGTTGCCTCGGCGGCGCCGCGCAGCCGCAGGGTGGTCTCGGTTCGGCGGCGCAGCACGGCCGCCACCACCAGAACCGCCGCCACCAGCACCATCTGCAGGATGGACAGCACCGCAGCGGTGGGCAGGTCGCCGATCAACGCGGTCTGCCGGTAGATCTCGGTCTCGATGGTGTTGTACCTGGCTCCGCCCATCACCAGGATGATGCCGAAGCTGGTGGCGCAGAACAGGAACACCATGATCGCGGCGGACGCCAGCGCGGGACCCAGGGCGGGCAGGGTCACGGTGGCGAACACCCGCGCCGGGCTCGCGCCGAGGCTGCGTGCCACCTCGGCCGGGCGGGTGTCCAGGTGCGTCCAGGTCGCGCCCACGGTGCGCACCACCACCGCGTAGTTGAAGAACACGTGCGCCGCCAGGATCGCCGCCACCGACCCGTCCCACCCCCACGAGCCCAGCCAGCCGCTCTCGGCGAACAGCGTGCGGAAGGCCAGCCCGACCACGACCGTGGGCAGCACGAACGGCACCGTGATCAACGCCCGCAGTACCCCGCGGCTACGGAATCTCCTGCGGTACAACAGATGCGCTCCCGGCACACCCAGCAGCAGGGCCAGCCCCGCGGAGGCGGCCGCCTGGCCGACGGTGAACACCACGATGCGGGTGAACCGGCTGCGGGACAGCACGTCGGCGAACGCGCCCAAGTCCCACCCGGCCGGTCCCACCAGCCCGCGGCCCACGATGGCGGCCACCGGATAGCAGAAGAAGACGCCCAGTGCCGCAGCGGGGATCAGCGCCGCGAGCAGCAGCACGAACCGGCGGCCGGCACCGGCGATCCGGTCCGACCGGCGCAGTTCCAGCGGAGGGCGCTGCGGAACCCCACCGGCGGCGAGCCGGTCGGTGGTCTGCGTCACGGACGCCACGGTCGGACCGCCTCAGCCTTCCATCAGGTCCGACCAGTCGGTGATCCACTGCTGCCGGTGCTCGGCGATCTGCGCCGGGTCCAGCTCGGCCGGATCCGGCGCCACCGGCGCGTATTTCGCCCAGTCCGGCGGCAGCGTCACCGCCTTGTCCACCGGGTAGACGTACATCTGCTCGGGGACCTGCGCCTGGAACTCCCGGGACAGCAGGAAGTCCACCACCTTGCCGGCCGCCGCGGGGTTCTTGGCCCCCGCCAACACGCCGGCGTACTCGACCTGGCGGAAGCAGGTGTCCAGCAAGGCGCCGGTCGGCGCGCTGGTCATGCCGGGCTGCACCTCGTCCGGCGGCGACGAGGCGTAGGAGACCACCAGGGGCCGGTCCCCCTTGCCGGACGACCCGGAGAAGTCGACGGTGTAGGCGTCGGTCCAGCCGGCGTCGACCTTGACCCCGTTGTCCTTCAAGGATTTCCAATACTGCTGCCAGCCGTCGGCGCCGAAGTGCGCGATCGTCCCGAGCAGGAAGGCCAGCCCGGGCGAGGAGGTGGCCGGCGACTCCACCACCAGCATGTCCCGGTATTGCGGATCGGCCAGGTCCTCGAACGTCTTCGGTTCGGTCAGCCCGTGCCCGCTGAAGTACCGGTGGTCCACGTTCACGCACACGTCCCCGTAGTCGATCGCGGTGAGCCGGTGCTGCGGGTCGATGCCGAAGTCGTCCGAGCCGTTGCCGGCCAGCGGTGACGTGTACGGCGCCAGCACCCCGGCATCCAATGCCTTGGAGGCGAAGGTGTTATCGATGCCGAAAACGGCGTCGCCGAGCGGATTGTCCTTGGTCAGGATCAGCTTGCTCACCATCGCCCCGGCGTCGCCCTGGGCGAGGATCTGCACGGTGATGCCGGAGGACTTCTCGAACTCCGCGAGGGTGTGCTTGTCCACCGCGAAGGAGTCGTGGGTGATGAGGGTGACGGTGCCGCCGGCGACCGGCGCCGAACCGGTGGCGCCGCCCGCGGTCGATGACGGCCGGGCCGGGGCGTCGGTGGCGCTGCCGGTGAGGCTGCCGTCGGCGCCCGCGGAACCGGCCGTGGATTCGGAGGAGGCGGTGACGGCGCCCGATGAGCCGGCCGCGCCCTCCGACGAGCCCCCGGCGACGGCGGAGGAGCTGGCCGCCCCGGAACCGCCCGAGCCGCAGGCGGCGAGCGCGAGCGCGGTGACGGCGGCCAACAGGCCCGCCGCGACACCGCGCGCCCGCCGACTTCGTGATCGCGCTGGATTGATCTGCATGGTGTGCCCCTTCGCATCGGGCACGGGATAGGAAGGTGAGAGGACGTCCCTTCGCCGGCATGATCCGGAGCAGGTTCGGCGGTCAGGGGCTCCGTGCCCCTCTCTCAGTCCGGCGCACCGGACTCCCGTGTCAGCACCGATCCTACGGGCTGCCGGACAGCCGCGGGCTGCGGCCTGCCCGAACGCTGCGCCCTGCCCGGCGATGCACCCACCCGATCACCAGCAGCGTCAGCGTTCCCAGTACCGCGTACGCCGCGGCCAGCCACGCCTGCCAGCCCGGCCGGCCCGTCACCGTCCCCTGTGCCTTCTCGGCCACCAGCAGCAGCGAGACCAGGTAGCCGAGTGTCACCACCAGCCACGCCACCGCCACCGACCGCACCGCCGGGTGCCGCCGCTTCGGGCCGAACGCCGCCCAGATCAGCAGCGGCACCACCCACACCCAGTGATGCGACCAGGAGATGGGCGACACCAGCAGCCCGATCATCTCGATGGCCACCAGGCCCGCCAGCCGGTCGGCGGCCAGCAGCGACCGCCGAGCGGCCCACAGTCCCGCCAGGACGCACACCACCGTGGCGGCCAGCCACCAGCCCGGCACGTCGTGACCGGCGATCCGCAGCAGCGCCCCGCGCCAGGACTGGTTGATGGCCGATCCGATCGGCCCGGTGCGGGACGCGTCGAACATCAACCGGGTGAAGTACTGCCAGGACTCCGAGGGCAGGAACGCTGCGGCCAGCGCCACGGTGGCCGCGAACACCGCCACCGACCAGCCGACCGCCCGCCACCGCCGGCCGAGCAGGTAGTACACACCGGTGATGGCCGGCACCAGCTTGACCCCGGCGGTGATGCCCACCGACGCACCGGCCAGCCAGTCCCGCGAGGATGCCGCGCCGGCCAGCAGCGCCGCCCCGAGGAACAGGTTCACCTGCCCGTAGTTCAACGTGGTGCGCACCGGCTCCAGCCAGAGCGCCACCGCGGAGATCACCAGCACCGCCGCCGTCACGTCGGGCAGCGGCCGGACGGCGCCGCGGCCCGCGCGCCCCAGCAGCCGCAGGCTGGCATGCACCATCACGCCCAACGCGGCGATGCTGGCCGCCTGCCAGATCCCGCGCAGCACCGCCCACGGGATCGGCGCGATGGCCGCGAAGATCAGCGCGCCGAACGGCGGATAGGTGAAGGGCAGGCCCAGTGGGCCGGACAGATAGGTGTACAGCGTGCCGTCGGCCAGATGCGCGGCGCTGTCGACGTACACCCGCAGGTCCACCATGCCGAACGGGGCGGTGCCCAGCGCCGACACCACGACGTGCGCCAGCAACGAGACGCCGGCCACCAGATAGGCCACCGGCCGGGGCGGCCCTACCGGCTTCCCGGGACGTGCGCGGTCGGTCACGCCCGAGGCTAACCCGGCACCCGCCGTCCGGCGATCATCTGCGCGCCGATGCCCAGCTGTTCCGGACTCCGGCGGGCCCGCTCAGGTGCGGGATGTCCGTGTCACCCCCGGACGGCGGGCCGTTGCCGCAGCACTCCCACCAGCGCGACGGCGGAGACGATCGCCCACACACCTTCCAGCAACAGGAATCCCCACTGCCGACCGAGCGCTGCGTCCACCGCGAGGATCGCCGATCCCACCAGGTTCAGCACCAGGTAGATCCGCGACTTCGGGTCGAGCACACCCCGCTGGGCGAGCGCGAAGCCCGCCAGCACCAGCAGCGACCCGACAATCTGGACGACCTGACCGAGCACCGGACCCTCCCGTCACGTCGTCTTGTCGGGCCGGGTACGACGTGCCTCGTCCGGAACCGCGGCAAACCCGCGGCGGTGGTTCCAGTCTGGCACGTCTGTCGGCGTGGTCCGCTGGGCCGGGTGGAGCGGGCCGGAAGGTCGACGCCCGGAGTCGGTCACCTGGGCACCGGCAGGCTCAGGACGCGCCCGCGCCCGCGCCCGGTTGATCCGCGGCGACCGCGCCCGGCTGGTCCGCGGCGGCCGTGCCCGGCTGGTCCGCGGCGACCGCGCCCGGCTGGTCCGCGGCGGCCGTGCCCGGCTGGTCCGCGGCTACCGCGACGAACACGAACTCCCGGCCGGGCCGATCGGGGGCGTCGCGCACCTCCGCGACGGTGAACCCGGTTGCCGCCAGGAGGTTCTCCACCCGATCGCGGTCCCGGAAGCGCAGCGTGGAGTCGGAGGTGCGGACCTCCCCGTCGGTGCCGAACACGGTGGTCCACCGGAAGGTGACCAGCGGGCCGGACGGGT
Organism: Nakamurella sp.; assembly: GCA_035708025.1. Classification (GTDB taxonomy): domain Bacteria; phylum Actinomycetota; class Actinomycetes; order Mycobacteriales; family Nakamurellaceae; genus Nakamurella. Next base: position 15,405 of record DASSTH010000250.1, read on the forward strand.
CGTCCCGGACGGAGATCAGGTCGCACCAGGTCCGCACCGGGCCGATGCCCGGGATCGTCACCTCGGTGTCGGTGTGTTCGCGATCCCACTCCATCCAGGCCCGCCGCGCGGGATCACGGATCTCGAACACCAGCCGACCACCCGGGCGCAGGGCCGCCCGGACGCCCCTCAGGGTGGCGGCGAACTCGGCGTCGGACAGGAACACCTGCGCCACGTTCGCGGTCATGGTGGCCAGGTCCACCCGCAGGGCGGGCAGGGCGGTGGCGTCACCGTGGATCCAGCGCACCCGGTCGGCGCCCGGCTTGGTCCGGGCGACGTCCAGCGACGCGGCCGCCGGATCGACGGCGGTGACGGTGACACCGCGACCGGCCAGCAGGCAGGCGAATGTGCCCGTCCCACAGCCGACGTCGAGCACGCTGCGGGCGCCGAACTCCTCGACCATGGCGGCGTAGACGTCCAGGTCACTGCGGTCCGGGTCCAGCGGATCGTAGGTGGCGGCCAGTCTGGGATCGTCGAACAACGCGTCGGGCACGGCGTCGACGGTATCGGCGGGTCGGCCCGCCCGCAGCCGGGTTTTCGTGCGGGCGCACCGCCGGGACCACCGCCCCGGGAACGCGAGGCTCACCTTCCCCCGGCGAGGATCAACTTCGCCTATAGGCGCCCGTTATGTCCGGCTCAGGCCCAAGTTGATCCTCGCGAGTCGAAGTTGATCCTCGCCGAAGGAGGGTCAGCGGCCGGCGTGCGCCAGCGCGTCCTTCAGGGTGGCGAGCATCAGCAGCGCGCGGTCCGGGCGGGCGTTGTGCCCCATCATGCCGATCCGCCACACGGTGGCCGCGTACTTCCCGGCACCGCCCCCGATCTCCACGTTGTGGGTGTCCAGCAGGTAGCCGCGCACCGCCGCCGAATCCACCCCGTCGGGCACCTTGACGGTGGTCAGCTCGGGCAGCCGGTGACCCTCGGCCGCGAACAGCTCCAGGCCCATCTCCTGCAGGCCCTCGGTCAGGATGCGGCCGGCCTCCTCGTGCCGGGCGAACACCTTCTCCAGGCCCTCGTCCAGGATCGCGCGCAGCGCGGCGTCCAGGCTGGCCACCATCGACGTGGGGGCGGTGTGGTGATACGTGCGCTGGCGGGTGCGGGAGGCCTCACCGACGTACCCGCCGAGCAGGCCGAGGTCCAGGTACCAGGATCGGGGCCGCACCACCCGGCGCTCGAAGGCCCGGTCGTTGATGGTGAACGGCGCCAGGCCCGGCGCCACGCCCAGGCACTTCTGGCTGCCCGCGTACGCCACGTCCACCCCCCAGGCGTCCGCCTGGATCTCGATGCCGCCGATCGAGGTGACCATGTCCACCAGCAGCAGGGCGTCGCCCTTGATCGCGCCCAGCGCGGCGATGTCCGAGCGCACGCCGGTGGAGGTTTCGGCGTGCACCCCGGCGATGATGGCCGGATTCGGGTGTGCCGCCGCGATCCGCTCCGGGTCCAGCGGCGTGCCCCAGTCGTGGTCCACCCGGACCACCTGCGCGCCGCACCGCTCGGCCACGTCACACATCCGCTCGCCGAACAGTCCGTTGACACCGACCACCACCACGTCGCCGTCGTGCACGGTGTTGACGAACGCGGCCTCCATGCCGGCCGAGCCGGTGGCGGACAGCGGCAACGTGCGGCGGTTCGCGGTGCCGAACACCGTGCGCAGCCCGTCACACACCGAGTCCATGATCTCCAGGAACCCGGGGTCGAGGTGGCCCAGCATCGGCGTGCCCAGCGCCGCGGTGGCCTCCGGGTACGGGTTGGACGGGCCAGGACCGAAGAGGTGACGATCGAGCATGCTGCCGACCCTATCGGGCAGGTGCCGGGCCGGTTACGCCAGGCGGCCGGGCCCGCCGGCGCTCAGCCTCGATCCGCCGATCGTGTTTGTTGATGGTGGCGTGCCGTGGTAGGCGAATGCTCCTGTGGCCAGCGAGGATGGGACTTGTCGAAGGTCAATCCACGCGATCAGCAGGAGCATCCGGTAGATGCAAGTCTCGCACAAGGTGTCCGTCGTGTTCGACGAGGCGAATCTGGTGTCGTCGGCCGGGCTGGTACCGGCGTTGGAGTTGGCCCGCCGGGCGGGTCTGCATGATCTGCTCACCGGCCGGGTGAGTGTGCCGGGCCCGGCTGGGGCGAATGTCGCGGTGAAGGTGACCTCGGTGGTGGCGGCGATGCTGGTCGGGGCGGATTGCATCGAGGACACCGGTGTGTTACGGCACGGCGGCATGGGCCGGGTGTTGGGCGACGGGCGGGCGGCGACGACGTTGGGCACGCATCTGCGGGCCTACCGGTTCGGTCATGTTCGGCAGTTGGACGCGGTCGCAG
>DASSTH010000251.1:0-6726 GCA_035708025.1 Nakamurella sp.
GAGCTCGTGCCCGGTCGCGCCGATGGTCGCCGGGTCCACGCCTGACACCATCGCCAGTCCGACGCCGTAGGCCACAGCCGCGCCGGCCACCGCCCCGAACACCAGCGCGCCCAGGGTCGCGGCGCCGCGCATGGAGCGCACCCGCCAGGTGGCGAACCCGGCCACCAGGCCGACCGCGATGCCGGCCAGCACGAACAGCGACAGAGCGGTAAACGGGTGGTAGTCGGCGGTGGGCAGGCTGCCATAGGCGCCGTCGGAGTACACCTTGGCCTGCTGGCCGGGGGCGATCTGCGCCCACACCACGCCCTGCAGCACGCCGAGCACGATCAGCGAACCGACCAGCACCGCGCCGGCCAGCACCGACCGCCGGCGCAGGAGTTCTCTCACGCCTTGCAGCGTACGGGCCGGCCGATACGGCTTCCGCGCACGCCGGTGGGGTCGTCACCGACTGCCGTCCCGCGGCGGTCCGCGCGGCGCCGGGTCAGGCCAGGCAGTCCGCGCCCAGCAGTGCCTTCAGGTCCCCCATCAGCGCCGACGTGGCCGTGACGCGCAGCCCGTCGTCCAGCCGCAGGGTGGTCTCGCGGGCGCCGTTCAGCAACCGCAGGTGGACCGCCGTGGTGCCCGGGTGGGAGGCCAGCACGTCCCGCAGCCGGTCCACCACCGGTGGCGTACACCGGGTGGCGGCCAGCGTCAGGCGCACCGGACCCCGCCCGGTGGCGCCGGACAGGTCCGGCACCATCACCTTGTCCACGTGCAGCGACAGCCGGTCGTCCGAGCGCGCCACCCGGCCGCGCACCAGCACGATGGCATCCTCGGCCAGGTTCAGCGACACCTCGGCGTACACCTTGGGGAAGAACGCCACCTCCACGCCACCGGCCAGGTCCTCCAGCACCGCGGAGGCCCACGGGTCGCCCTTCTTGGTCAGCCGGCGGGACAGCCCGGTGATGATGCCGCCCACCGTGACCGACGCCCGGTCCGGCACCGTGCCGTCCAGGATCTCCGGGATGGACGCGTCGCTCTGTGCCGACAGCAGGTGCTCCACCCCGGCCAGCGGGTGCCCGGAGACGTACAGCCCCAGCATCTCCCGCTCGAACGCCAGCAGCAGCTTGGAGTCCCACTCGGTCTCCGGCACCGCGATGGCGAACGCGTCACCGACCTCCTCGGCGCTCATCTCGCCGAACAGGTCGAACTGCCCGGCCGCCTCGGCACGCTTGACCGAGAGCACCGAGTCGATGGCCTCGGCGTGCACCATCAGCAGGCCCTTGCGCGGATGGCCCAGCGAGTCGAACGCGCCGGCCTTGATCAGCGACTCGACGACCTTCTTGTTGCACACCACGGCGTCGACCTTGGCCAGGAAGTCGGCGAAGTCGGTGTACTGACCCTTGTCCTTGCGGCAGCGGATCAGCGACTCGACGACCCCGGTGCCGACGTTCCGGATGGCCGAGAGCCCGAACCGGATGTCGGTGCCGACGGTGGCGAAGTTCTTCTCCGAGGCGTTGACGTCCGGCGGCAGCACCTTGATGCCCATCGTGCGGCATTCGGCCAGGTAGACCGCCATCTTGTCCTTGTCGTCGCCGACGCTGGTCAGCAGGGCCGCCATGTATTCGGCCGGGTAGTTGGCCTTGAGGTAGGCGGTCCAGTAGGACACCAGGCCGTAGCCGGCCGTGTGGGACTTGTTGAACCCGTAGTCGCAGAACGGCAGCAGGGTGTTCCACAGCGCGTCGATGGCGCCCTGGGAGAACCCGTTGGCGCGCATGCCACCGGAGAAGTTCTCCAGCTGGGCGTCCAGCTCGGCCTTCTTCTTCTTGCCCATCGCGCGGCGCAGCAGGTCGGCCTGACCCAGGGTGTAGCCGGCCACCTTGCGGGCGATGGCCTGCACCTGCTCCTGGTAGACCACCAGACCGTAGGTCTCGTCCAGGATCTCGGCCAGCGGCTCGGCCAGCTCCGGGTGGATCGGCACCACCGGGCGGCGGTTGTTCTTGCGCTCGGCGTACTCGATGTGTGCGTTAGCGGCCATCGGCCCCGGCCGGTACAGCGCCAGCACGGCGGCGATGTCGCCGAACCCGGTGGGCGCCATCTGCCGCAGCAGCGCCCGCATCGGCCCGCCGTCGAGCTGGAACACCCCCAGGGTGTCGCCGCGGGCCAGCAGCCGGTAGGTGGGCTCGTCGTCCAGCGGCAGCGACGCGACGTCCACGCTGACGCCCCGGTTGGCCTTGATGTTGGCGATCGCGTCGTCGATGACGGTCAGGTTGCGCAGGCCCAGGAAGTCCATCTTCAGCAGGCCCAGCGTCTCGCAGGTCGGGTAGTCGAACTGCGTGATGATGGCGCCGTCCTGCTCCCGCTTCATGATCGGGATGTGGTCCAGCAGCGGCTCGGAGGACATGATCACCGCGCACGCGTGCACGCCCCACTGCCGCTTCAGCCCCTCCAGGCCCTTGGCGGTCTCGAAGACCCGCTTGACGTCGACGTCGTCCTGCACCAGCGCCCGGAACTCGCCGCCCTCGGCGTAGCGCTCGTGCGTGGAGTCGAAGATCTTGGACAGCGGGACGTCCTTGGCCATCACCGGTGGCGGCAGCGCCTTGGTGACCCGGTCCCCCATCGCGAACGGGTAGCCCAGCACCCGGGAGGCGTCCTTGAGGGCCTGCTTGGTCTTGATGGTGCCGTACGTGACGACCTGGGAAACCTTGTCCTCGCCGTACTTCTCGGTGACGTAGCGCATCACGTCGCCGCGCCGGCGCTCGTCGAAGTCGATGTCGATGTCCGGCATGGTGACGCGGTCGGGGTTGAGGAACCGCTCGAACAGCAGGCTGTGCTCCAGCGGGTCCAACTCGGTGATCCGCATGGCGTAGGCGACCAGCGACCCGGTGGCCGAGCCGCGGCCCGGGCCGACCCGGATGCCCTGTGACTTGGCCCAGCCGATGAGGTCCGCGGTCACCAGGAAGTAACCGGGGAAGCCCATCTGCAGGATCATCGCGACCTCGTAGTCCGCCCGCTCGCGGACCTCGGCCGGGATGCCGCCCGGGTAGCGGAACTGCAGGCCCCGCTGCACCTCCTTGACGAACCAGGAGGACTCGGTCTCGCCATCCGGGACCATGAAGCGGGGCATCAGGTTGGCGCTCTCGTCGAACTCGACGGTGCAGCGGTCGGCGATCAGCAGGGTGTTGTCGCAGGCCTCCGGCAGCCCGTAGCGCTCGTCCCAGATGGCGCGCATCTCGGCCGGGGACTTGAGGTAGTAGTCGTTGCCGTCGAAGTGGAACCGCTTGGGGTCGTCCAGCGTGGACTGGGACTGCAGGGCGCACAGCGCCTCGTGCGTGGTGGCGTCCTCCAGGTCGGTGTAATGCAGGTCGTTGGTGGCCACCACCGGCAGGTCCAGTTCCTTGGCGATGCGCAACAGGTCGCCCATGGTGCGCTTCTCGACCGCCAGGCCGTGGTCCATCACCTCGACGAAGAAGTTGCCGGCCCCGAAGATGTCGCGGAACTCCGCGGCGGCCGCGAGCGCCTTGGGGTAGTCGCCGATGCGCAGCAGCGTGGACACCTCGCCGCCGGCGCACCCGGTGGTGGCGATCAGGCCCTTGGCGTACTCGGCGAGCACCTCGCGGTCCGCCCGCGGCTTGTAGAAGAAGCCCTCCAGCGAGGCCCGGGAGGCCAGCCGGAACAGGTTGTGCATGCCCTCGGTGGTCTCCGAGAGCAGCGTCATGTGCGTGTAGGCACCGCCGCCGGAGACGTCGTCCTCGCCGCCGTCGGCCCAGCGCACCCGGGTCCGGTCGAACCGGGAGGTGCCCGGGGTGACGTAGGCCTCCATGCCGATGATCGGCTTGATGCCCACCGCCTTGGACTGCTTGTAGAACTCGTAGGCGCCGAAGACGTAGCCGTGGTCCGTCATGGCCAGGGCGGGCATGCCGAGGTCGGCCGCCTTCTTGACCAGCGCCGGTACCCGGGCCGCCCCGTCCAGCATCGAGTAGTCGGTGTGCACGTGCAGGTGGACGAAGGAGTCCTGCGAGGAGCTTCCCGACACGTACTCCCCTTTTCCGGCAGCGTCCGATCGATCCGGACCGGTTCCCTTCCACGGTGCCCGCCGAACGGGCCGGCGCACCGCCATGAGGGTTCAGTTCTAGCACGCGGCGCCGACGGTCCGCGGATGGCTCGCGCGGGTGGGCGGGATCCGTCGGCGCGCCCCCGGCGCGTCGCGTCCGGCGCTCCGTGACGGCCGGCGGAACGGTGACGCGCCAGCGGGTTCCGCCCGCCCGGAAGCGGCCGGCGGGTGCGGCAGCGGCCAGGTGGTCGCGGCCGGATCCCCTCCCGCTGCCGGTCGGTAACGGGTAGCGTCCCGAGGGTGACCCTTCCCGATCTTCCGGCCGGCCGGCCGATCCCGGACACCGACGATCTGCGGCTGCTCGCGGAGCTGATCAACAACGTGTCGATCCCGCTGGCCAACGCGGCCTGGAACGCCCGGATGAGCCAGCCGGAGGCCGCCGCCCGGCTGATCTCGATGGCCGAGCGCGGCCTGCCGTTGCGACTGGTCGCGGACGGCGACCGGCAGGCTTTGTGGCACATCGCGCAGGCCGGCCCGGCCACCAGCGGTGTGCCGGTGTCCGCACCGGTCCCCGTGCCGTCCCAGTCGGGGGCGGTGGGCGGTTCCGCAGCCCTCCCGGTTCCGGAGCCCGGGCCCATTCCCGATCCAGCATCGGCACCGGGCCAGGCATCGGTGGCGGGTCCGGGATCGGCACCCGGTCAGGCATCGGTGCCGGGTCCGGGATCGGCGCCGGTGGCGAGTCCGGTGCCGGCTGCCGGCGGGCCCGTGGTGCTGCCGCCCACCCCGCCGGTTCCGCCGCACGAGCAGGCGATCGCCGGCGCCGTGCCACTGGGCCAGCCTCCGTTCGGTCCGTCCGAACCCACGCCTCAGGTGGCCGAGCCGGCACCTCCGGTTCCGGAATCGGGGCGGCACGCCACGGCCGGCGACGCTGCCGACGAGCCCGACCGGCCCCTCGACCAGGGGGAACCGGCGGGCGCGTTGTGGGGCCCGCCGGGCACGTCCTGGGCGAGGACCGACGACCCGGCGGCCGCCGAAGCGCCGGCCGTCACGCCGGAACCGCCGCCAGCCCCCGAACAGCCAGCCGCGCCTGAGCAGCCGGCAGCCGCGGAGCAGCCATACGTGCCTGAGCAGCCACCTGCCGGTGCGCATCAGCCGTCCGGCCCGCAACCACTCGCCGCCCAGGGACCGCCTGCGGCTCCGGAGCCGCCCGCGCGCCCCGTCTGGGCCAGCATCCCGGTTGCCGGACCCGCCGGGGAACAGCTGGTGGTGACCATCCTGGACGTGCTGGACCCCGGCGACCGGGTGCTGACCGACGCCGGCTACCGGATGGAGCCCGGCCAGCGCGCGGTGCTGGTGCACAGCTCGGTGGCCAACACCGGCCAGGTCCCCTACTACCCGGTCGGCGACCTGTACCTGGTGCTGGAGACCGATAACCGGGTGCTGCTCGGCCGGGCCAACATCGCGGTCGCCACGCATCCGGCGTTCCCGGTGGGCGTGACTCCGGGCCGGACGGCGGACGGTTGGTCGGTGTTCCTGATCCCGTCGGAGACCGTGTTGGCCGGGATCAAGTGGTGCATCCGGCCGGACATGCCGCAGACCATCTTGAGCTGGCCCATCGCGCCCTGAGCCGGAACGGCCGGGCCAACCGCGGGGTCTCGCCGGGCGCGGATCAGTGCAGCGCCGGGCGGGTGTCCCAGGCCAGCGCCGGGCGCGTGTCGCAGGGCTCAGCCGGGCGCCGGGGAGCCGTCGCGGTCAGGCGCCGTCCCGCCAGGCGTACAGGTCGCGCAGCAGCGCGATCTCCGCCCCGTGGTGGATCACCTCCCGATGGATGTGCAGGATCAGGGCCGCCATGGTGTCGCTCTCGAAACCCGGCTCCCGGCAGTTCGCCGCGAGCTCCTGCGGACCCAGGCCGCTGATGCCGGTCGTCCAGATCCGATACCCCTCGTCCAGCCGGCGCAGCGCCTCGTCGGCGGTGGCCGGGTAGTGGTAGGTGCTGAAGTCCACTTCGGGCGCGCCGAAGTACCGGGCGTTGCGCAGGCCGAACACGCCCACCAGGAGGTGGGCGCACCGCCACGCGATCGTCGTCACCGGCGCCGGCGTCGGCTCCGGATAGGCGTAATCCATCACCAGGTCGCCACCACCGGCCGCCATCGGCGTGGTGGCCGCACCGCGCGGCCGGATGTTCCAGCAGCCCCGCACCGGCTCCCAGAAGTACTCCTCGTCGGTCAGCCCGGCCAGCCGGGGCCGGAGCTGGGCCTCCCAGTGCCAGGTCAGCTGCGCTGCCAGTTCCTTCGTCCAGTCCACGAACCCTCCTCAGCGATGCGGCGGGACCACGGTGTCCCACCGACGGCCCGGATCCTTCCGCACACCACCGACAGCGCCCCCGGCGCCGGTTCAGGCCGCGGCGCGCAATCTCTCGAGGGCGGCGGCCAGGTCGTCCGGGTAGTCGCTGGTGTAGGTCACCGCCCGTCCGTCGTCCGGGTGGGCGAAGCTCAGCGAGTAGGCGTGCAGCCACTGCCGGGCCAGTCCCAGCCGGTCGGCCAGCACCGGATCGGCGCCGTAGGTGCGGTCGCCGACCAGCGGGTGACGCAGCGCGGCGAAGTGCACCCGGATCTGGTGCGTTCGACCGGTCTCCAGGTGCACCTGCACCAGGGTGGCGGCCGGGAACGCCTCCAGCGTCTCGTAATGGGTGA
>DASSTH010000252.1:0-3376 GCA_035708025.1 Nakamurella sp.
CCGGACGTTGTGCCCGGCGGTGGCCGGGCGGAATCCTGAGCCAGGTTGTCGGTGTGCCCTGGTACTCTGATTCGGCTGCAACCGCCAGCGGCATACTCGCCGGCCTGGCGTGGTGGCCCCTCCTGCCACGGAGAGACCGTGGCCGCATCAGTCCAGAGGAGGCATGTTCCAGCATGCGCCGCTATGAGATGATGATCATTCTCGATCCTGCCCTCGAAGAGTCGACCGTCCAGCCGTCGCTCGACCAGTTCCTCTCGGTGGTCACCACCGGAGGTGGCAGTGTCGACAAGATCGACGTATGGGGACGGCGCCGGCTCGCCTACGAGATCGAGAAGAAGCCGGACGGCATCTACGCGATCGTCGACATGGTCGCCGAGCCGGACGCGGTACACGAACTCGACCGTCAGCTCAGCCTCAACGAGGCCGTCCTGCGGACCAAGATCCTCCGTCCGGAAACGCACTGAGCCGCTTCCGGCACGCCCTCCGAATTACCGGGAGCAACCCCGATGGCAGCAGGCGACACCCAGATCACGATCGCCGGCAATCTGGTCGACGACCCTGAGCTCCGTTACACCCCGACCGGCCAGGCGGTGGCCAAGTTCCGGGTGGCGTCCACCCCCCGGTTCCGGGACCAGCAGTCGGGCGAGTGGAAGGACGGCGATTCGCTGTTCCTCACCTGCAACGTGTGGCGGCAGGCCGCGGAGAACGTGGCCGAGAGCCTGCAGCGCGGCATGCGGGTGATCGTCAACGGGCGGCTGCGGCAGCGCTCGTACGAGACCCGGGAAGGCGAGAAGCGCACCGTCTACGAGGTCGAGGTGGACGACGTCGGCCCGTCGCTGCGGAACGCCTCGGCCAAGGTCACCAAGTCCAACCGCTCCGGCGCTGGCGCTGGCGGTGGTGGCGGCGGCTTCGGTGGCGGTGGCGGCGGCGGCAGTGCTGGCTTCGGCGGCGGCCAGGGCGGATCTGGAGGAGGCGGGTATGGTGGATCGTCCGGCGGCCGGTCCGAGGACCCCTGGGCCTCCGACGCCGGCGGCTTCGGTGAAGGGTCCTCCGACGAGCCGCCGTTCTAACCCCAGCTAGTAACCAACCGACCATCCCCGCGTGCGCGGGGCTCTCTACAGGAGCACCATGATGGCAAAAGCACCAATTCGTAAGCCCAGGAAGAAAGTCTGCCTGTTCTGCCAGGAGAAGATCTCCTACGTGGACTACAAGGACACTGGGCTGCTCCGTAAGTTCATCTCCGATCGCGGCAAGATCCGGGCCCGGCGGGTTACCGGAAACTGCACGCAGCATCAGCGTGACGTCGCCAAGGCGATCAAGAACGCCCGCGAGATGGCGCTGCTGCCGTACACCAGCACGGCACGCTGACCGGGAGAGGACCGATGGGCACTTCGATGAAGCTGATCCTCACCAATGAGGTCACCGGCCTGGGCGCGCCCGGTGACGTGGTCGAGGTGGCCGGCGGCTACGGCCGCAACTATCTCGTCCCGCGCGGCCTGGCCATGCCCTGGACCCGCGGCGCCGAGAAGCAGATCGACCTGATCAAGCGGGCCCGCGCGGCCCGGGACATCCGCGGCCTGGACGACGCGAAGGACGCCGCCAGGGCACTGTCGGCGCTCACCGTCCAGCTGACCGTGCGGGCGGGTGCGCAGGGGCGGCTGTTCGGTTCGGTGAGCGCGTCGGACATCGCCACCGCGGTGCGGAAGGCGGGCGGCCCGGAACTCGACCGGCGCCGGATCGAGATCAGCACCCCGATCCGGACGATCGGCACGCACCAGGTCACCGTGCGGCTGCACCCCGAGGTCACCGCCACGCTGGACGTCGAGGTCCGCGGCAGCTGACTTTCGCGCTCAGGCCCGGCCCGGTGGGCCGGGCCTGAATCATGCCCGGTAGCCGGGCAGCCGCTGGGCCAGTTCGGGGTCGATGGCGGCCACCATCGCCCACAGGTCCGCCAGCCGGCGGTCCAGCGTGTCCGGCCCCGCTCCGGCGGCGTCCTCGGCCAGTTCGTCGATCGCCGTGCCGATGAGGGCGAGCCGGGGGTCGGGCATCGAACACATGCTCGGATCCTAGGGCAGTATGGCCATGATCGGGCTGGGTTTCGGCGTGCCCGCCGGGCCGGTATCTCACGTCAGCTGTCACGTTCTGTATGTGGATAACTTCCCTGCCCGTGTGGACGCGGAGCGGGGCAAAACTTTTTTCTGCACACATCCGGTGGACCACATAACCGCAGGTGACAGCGGTGCGGAGAATGTGGCGCGGTGGTCGTCCCCAGCTCTGTCCCCAGGCTGCGCACAGCGTCGGCGGCGTGTCTGCACAGCCTGTCCACAGGCCTTTACACAGCCCGATTGGACGGTTACGGCGGGGCGCCAGCAGACTGTCAGACCTGCCGACTACAACAGGGGTTGCGGGTCTCGCCGCAGTGGTCTGGGTCATCGGGGAGGTGGTATCTGGTGAGCGTTGCCGAGATCGCTCCCCGGGACGGAGGTTTCGACCGTACCCCGCCGCACGACGTGGCGGCCGAGCAGTGCGTGCTCGGCGGGATGCTGCTGTCCAAGGACGCGATCTCCGACGTGATGGAGACCATCCGGCCCGATGACCACTACCGGCCGGCCCACCAGATCGTGCACGAGGCCATCCTGGAGCTGTACGGCCGGGGCGAGCCGGCCGACCCGGTCACCGTCTCCGACCTGCTGGGCAAGCGCGGCGAGCTGGCCCGTATCGGCGGCCCTACCTACCTGCACACGCTGATCGCGTCGGTGCCCACCGCGGCCAACGCCGGCTACTACGCCCGCATCGTCCGCGAGCGGGCCATCCTGCGCCGCCTGGTCGAGGTCGGCACCCGGATCGTGCAGCTGGGCTACTCCGGCGACGGGGAAGCCGATGAGCTGGTGGACCGGGCCCAGGCCGAGGTCTATGGGGTCACCGAGCGCCGGGTCAGCGAGGACTACCTGTCGCTGTCCGAGATCATGCCCGGCGCGCTGGACGAGATCGAGGCCATCGGCAGCCGCGGTGGCGGCATGGCCGGCGTGCCCACCGGCTTCGCCGACCTGGACGCCCTCACCAACGGCCTGCACGCCGGCCAGATGGTCGTCATCGCGGCCAGGCCCGCCGTCGGCAAGGCGCTGGCCCTGTCCACCCCGCTGCCCACCCCTGACGGCTGGACCACCATGGGGGACGTCCAGGTCGGAGACCGGCTGATCGGGGCGGATGGGCGGCCGGTCACGGTGGTGGCGGCCACCGACGTGATGCACGGCCGCCCGTGCTACGAGGTGGAGTTCTCGGACGGCGAGAGCATCCTGGCCGACGCCGAGCACCAGTGGCTGACCTGGACCCGGGCCGCCCGGCGCTACGACGCGCAGATCCGAGGCCTGCAGAC
>DASSTH010000253.1:0-4676 GCA_035708025.1 Nakamurella sp.
CTGCTCGGTCGCCGCACGCACCGCATCGACCTTGTGCCGCAACGGCTCCGGCATCACCTGGACGACCTTCGCCAGCGCCCGCAGACTCGCGTCGGCGGTGCCCACCGCGGAGGTCTGCGCCGCCTGCAGCAGGGCCACTGCCAGCGCCACGGCCTCCTCGTGATCGACCACCAGCGGCGGCAGTGCGGCACCGGCCGCCAGCTGATAGCCGCCGTCCACCCCGCGCGAAGCCCGCACCGGATAGCCCAGGTCGCGCAGCCGGTCGATGTCGCGCCGCAGGGTACGTACCGAGACCTCGAGCCGGTCGGCGAGTTCCTCGCCCGGCCAGAACCGGTGCGACTGCAGCAGCGAGAGCAGCCGCAGGGTTCGTGAACTGGTGTTGGCCATGACGCCGATCCTCCCCCAATTCAGGACAGAATCTGGCACTTGGGCCGGATAGCGTCGGTGACGACAGCAACCGATGGCCCGCCGCCAGGAAGGGAACCGCCATGACCACCCGCGCCACCCCCGTCGCCACCGAGACCGTCGAACTGAGCCAGGAGCGTCGTGACCTGCTGCAGTCCCTGGCCAGGCACCGCGGATTCCTGCGCCAGACGGCCCGGAATCTGACCGACGAGCAGGCCAACACCCGCAGCACGGTCAGCGACCTCACCGTCGGTGGGCTGATCAAGCACGTCACCCAGGTCGAGGGCACCTGGGCCCGATTCGTCACCGAGGGTCCGAGCGCACACCAGTACGCCGGCGAGATCGACTGGACCGAGTACGTCAACACCTTCCGGATGGCCGAGGGCGAGACACTCGCCGGCCTGCTGGCCGACTATGACGAGGTAGCCGCCCGCACCGACGACCTGGTCCGCACGGTCGACCTGGACGCCGGCCACCCACTGCCCGAAGCGCCATGGTTCGACAAGGAGTCCTGGTCGGCCCGCCGCACCTTCCTGCACATCATCGCGGAGACCGCCCAGCACGCCGGGCACGCCGACATCATCCGGGAGTCCATCGACGGGGCGAAGACCATGGGGTGACGGGCAACCCGTCGGTCGCGCCCTCCCTACCGGAACGGTCGTTACAGCCAGCGGAACGAATGCCAGAATTGACCCATGCGCACCGCAGTGTGGGGGACAGACCGGCCGGGCCGGCCGCCGTGGCAAGACCGTTTCGACCGGCACGTCGGCCCGCCGTGGCGAGACCGTTCCAACCGGCACGGGGGCCCACCTTGGCGAGTCCGTTCCCGGCCCGGCGGCCCGCTAGGGCGGGACCGATTCGGCCGGCCGGATGTCGCGGTGTGCGACGACCGATCGGGCGACCGGTGACCGGTCCGCGCCCCGGCGGGGCGGCCGCGCTGACCATCCTGCAGGTGTCCCGGCGACCGCTTGACCCCACGGACCCCTGGGTGGCTGCCATCCGGGAGGCGATCGACCCGCGCCACCGGATTCAAACTTGGGACGCCGCAACCGATCCGGCCGGGCACTTCCGTGACGCGGACGTGGTGATCGACTTCGGCGGCGCGGGCTCCCGGTCCATGGCGGACGTGGCGAAGGGCGTCCGGCTGTGGCAGCTGACCAGCGTCGGCACCGACCATCTCGACGTGGACTACTTCACCGCGCGCGGCATCCCGGTCGCGCACTGCCCCGGATCGACCAGCGCGGTGGCGCTGGCCGAGTGCGCGCTGCTGCTCATCCTGGCGGTGTCCCGTCAACTCGGAGTTGCCCGGCAGCGGCTGGCCGCCGGAGTCACCGGACGACCCATGGGTGACGAGCTGCCCGGCAGGCGCCTCGGCCTGGTCGGTTTCGGTCACAGCGCACGGGAACTGGCGCTGCGCGCCGCCGCCCTGGGCATGCGGGTGTCCGCGATCGGCCGGACCGACATCGACCCGGCGGTCGCCGAGAATCACCGGTTGCAGCGCGCATACCCGCCGGGCGAGTTGGACCTGCTGATATCCAGGTCCGACGTGTTGTCGTTGCACCTGCCGCTGACGCCGGCCACCGAGAGGATCATCGACCGCCGGCGTCTCGGGCTGCTGCCCGCCGGGGCGGCGCTGATCAACGTCTCGCGCGGTGCGCTGGTCGACGAGACGGCGCTGCTCGACGCGCTGGATTCCGGCAGGCTCGCCGGTGCCGGCCTGGACGCCTGGGCGTCCGAACCGCCGTCACCGCAGTCGGCCCTGGTCCGGCATCCGCGGGTGGTGGGCCTGCCGCACATCGCCGGGGTCACCGTCCAGACGGCCCGGCGGCGGGCGCAGGAGATCGCCGCCAACATCGAGCGGGTGGCGGCCGGGATCGCACCGCAGCACCTGGCCGCACCACAGGTCGGGCACCGGGGCAGCTGAGTCTCGCCGCACCTTTTGTGCCGCACAGCGGGCGAGCCGGCCGCGAGGAACCATGCCCCCGGCCGGCGAGGCAGCCGCTCAGTCACCCTTGACGTTCACCAGTTGGCGCAACGCGTGCCGCACCGTGACCAGCTCGTCCGCGTCCGCCATCACCAGGTCAATGGGCTTGTAGGCCTCCGGGTGCTCGTCCAGGAATGCGTCGGACTCACCCCAGGCGATACCGACCATCCGCGCGTCCAAATCGGACCGGGTGAACAGCCTGCGCGCGGACCGACGCGAGTGCGCCCGGCCGGCGCCGTGCGGGGCCGATCGCAGGGCCGCCTCATTGCCCTTGCCCGTCACCACGAACGACCGCTCACCCATCGAGCCCGGGATCAGGCCGGGCCGGCCGGCCTCGGCGTTGATGGCTCCCTTGCGCGACAACCACACCTGCTGCCCGAAATGGACCTCGTGCTCGGTGTAGTTGTGGTGGCAACTGATCGACTCCAGCTGCTGCACCGGCTCGCCCAGGAAATCCGCGGTGCACGCGATCATCCGGTCCATCATCTCGTCCCGGTTGAGGGCGGCGAAGGTCTGCGCCCAGCGCAGCGCGGTGATGTACCCGTCGAACTCGGCGGAACCCTCCGTCAGATATGCCAGGTCAGCGTTGGGCAACGACACACCGGCACATGCCCGTCGCGCTGCGGCGATGTGCTTGGCCGCCAGCTTGTTGCCGATGCCCCGAGATCCGGAGTGCAAGAACAGCCAGACCCGGTCCCTCTCATCGGTGCTCAGTTCGGCGAAATGGTTGCCGGATCCCAGGGAACCCAACTGCAGCCGCCACTTCGGCGTGATCGCGTCGGCCTGATCGATCCCGGCCAGACCCTCCAGGTGCGCGATCCGCGGAGCCGCGGTCGGCTGCACACGGCTGTTGTACCGTCCGGCGGACAGCGGGATCGCCCGGGCGATCGCCCGGTGCAGCTCGCGCAGATCCCGTCCGGTGGAGCGGACATCGTCACCGGTGAACTGGGTTCGCACCGCCCGCATCCCGCAGCCGATGTCCACCCCGACGGCAGCTGGCATGATGGCTCCAACGGTGGGGATCACCGACCCGACGGTGGCACCGAGGCCGAGGTGAGCGTCGGGCATCAGCGCCAGGTACGGCTGCACGAACGGCATCGACGCCGTCTGGACCGCCTGCTCCAGCGTGGCGGGATCGAGCATCGATGCCCAGCTCAGCAGCTTGTCGTTGATCTTCCGCACGCCGCCCATCCTGCCCCCGCACCGCATCCCATTTCCGGCGGTCGACCGCGGCGGGGGGTGGACCGTGATCGTCCGTCCGCCGATCCGGGCACCCTGCACGATGTGACCCAGGCGAACCCGCGCAGGCAGATCATCCCCGGCAGCGAACAGCCCGGCGGCGAGAGCACGTTGACGGTGCTGATCGCCTTCGGCGCCAACTTCCTGATCGCCGTGGCGAAGACGTTCGCCGCGATGCTGACGGCGTCCGCGTCGCTGGCGGCCGAGGCGGCGCATTCCTGGGCCGACACCGGCAACGAGGTCTTCCTGCTGATCGCCGGCCGGCGGTCCCGGCGCCCCGCCGACGAGGCGCACCCGCTGGGGTACGGCCGGGAATCCTATGTGTGGTCGATGTTCGCGGCCATGGGTCTGTTCGTGGCGGGCGCCGTGCTGTCCATCTCCGAGGGCGTCTCCGGGCTGCTCAACCCGGAGGAGGCGACGGACTTCGTGGTCGGCTACATCGTGCTGGTCGTCGCCCTGGTCTTCGAGGGGGTCTCGCTGGTGCAGAGCCTGCGGCAGGCACGCGGCGAGGCGCGGGAACTGAGCCGTGACGTGATCGACCACGTGCTCATCACCTCCGATCCCACCCTGCGCGCGGTGGTGTTCGAGGACTCGGCGGCGATCACCGGCGTGGTGATCGCCGCGGCCGCGCTGGGCATCCACGAGTGGACCGGGTCCTCCGTGCCGGACGCCGTGGGATCGATCCTGATCGGGCTGCTGCTCGGGGTGGTCGCCGTGGTGCTGATCAACCGCAACCGCAGGTTCCTGATCGGCGAGATGGCCGAACCGTCGATCAGGGCCGCGGTACTGACGCAACTGCAGGCCGATCCGGACGTCGACCGGGTGACCTACTTGCGATTGGATTTCGTCGGTCCCCGCATGCTGTTCGTCATCGGTGACGTGGATCTCGCCGGTGACGCCATCGAGCATGATGTGGCGGAACGGCTTCGGGCGGTGGAGGACCGGCTCCGTGAGTCGCCCGCCGTGGTCGACGCGGTGCTGAGCCTGTCCGCCGCCGACGAACCCAGCCTGCCGCCGCCCGAGCAGGACCGGTGATCAGCGCGGCAGC
>DASSTH010000254.1:0-15752 GCA_035708025.1 Nakamurella sp.
GGGGGGTCCGCAGACGCTGGGGGAGGCCCTGGCGGTGATACCGCTGGTGGTACGCGGTCAGCAGTTGGCGGTGCGCACCACGCTGGCGCTGGGCATGGATCCCGACGCGCCGGAGGGGCTGAACAAGGTCACGGCCACTCACTGAGCGGTGCGCGGGGCGCTTCCCGCCGCTCTAGCCACCGGCCCCGTCCGGGCGGAAGGCGTCGGCCACCGCCTGCAGCCGCTCCCGGTAGTCCGCCCAACCCTCGCCGTCGGCCTGCCACAGGTTGTCGTTGTCCCGGCGCAGCCCGGCGGCGCCGTCGATCAGCTCTCGCACGATGTCGGCGTGCCCGGCGTGCCGGGCGGTCTCCGCGGTCACGTGCACCAGGATCCGGTGCAGTGTCACCGAACCCCGCTCGCCCCACCACGGGACCGTGCCGGGGGCGTCCAGCGGCAGCTCCTCGATGGTGCGGTCGGCGTGTTGCCACACCCGCCGGTACAGCGCGACGATGTCCTGCTGCGATTCGTCCGCGCCGGCCCACAGGTCGATGTTGGGCGTCTCGTCGTCGAACCAGCGGGGCTTGTCCGGCATCGGCCGGCCGAAGACGTCTCCGAAGTATCCCGCCTCCACCATGGCCAGGTGCTTGACCAGACCCAGCAGGTTGGTGCCGGTCGGGGTCAGCGGCCGGCGGGCGTCGTACTCGGACAGCCCGTCCAGCTTCCACAGCATCACGTCGCGGTGGTTCTGCAGGTAGCGGTGCAGCACCGCCTTCGCATCGGTGGGTGTCATGTCCGCCAGCCTGGCACACCGGGCCGACAGGACCGACGGGCCGACCGGCCGACCCGGCGGCCGACCCGCGCGGCGTAGCGTCTGCAGACCATGACGATCGACGAACGGGACGCCGTCGCAGCGGGCGCCGACGCATGGCTGGGCACGCTCAGCGACTGGATCGCCATCCCGTCGGTGTCGGCCGACCCCGGTCACGCCGGCGACGTGGCGGCCAGCGCCCAGTACCTGGCGGACGCGCTGCGGCAAACCGGATTTCCCACCGTCGAGGTGCTGGCCGGTGGGCCGTACCTGCCGGCGGTGTTCGCCCACTGGCCGTCCGGCGACCCGGACGCGGTGCGGGTGGTGGTGTACGGGCATCACGACGTGCAGCCGGCCGCGTTCGAGGACGGCTGGACCTACCCGCCGTTCGAGCCGCACCTGGTGGACGGACTGTTGCACGGCCGTGGCGCCAGCGACGACAAGGGCAACGTGGCGATCCATCTGCTGGGCCTGCAGGCACACCTGCGGGCCACCGGACGCAGCTCCCCCGCGGTTGACCTGACGCTGGTGGTGGAGGGCGAGGAGGAGTCGGGATCTCCGCACATCTCGGCGCTGTTGGCCGACCTGGCCGGCCGGCTGCCGGCGGACGTGGTGGTGATCTCCGATACCGGGATCTTCGACGCCCGCACGCCGAGCCTGGTGACCGGCATGCGCGGGCTGGTGGGTGGCGAACTGCGCGTGCAGGGCCCCGACATCGACCTGCACTCGGGGAGTTTCGGCGGCGCGGTGGCCAACCCGATCACCGAGCTGGTGCGCATCCTGGCCGCGATGCACGATGCGGACCGGCGGGTGGCCATCCCGGGCTTCTACGACGGGGTGGACGAACCCACCCCCGAGGAGCGGGCACTGATCGACGCGTTGCCCTTCGACGAGCAGGCCTGGGTGACCGGCCCGGCGGCGTCCAAGGAGCCGACGGGGGAGAGGGGCTACTCCACCCTGGAACGGATCGGGATGCGGCCGACGGCCGAGATCAACGGCATCCACGGCGGCTACACCGGGCCGGGCGGCAAGACCATCGTGCCGACCGACGCGTACGCCAAGCTGTCCTTCCGCCTGGTCGGCCGGCAGGATCCGGCGGCGGTGCGGCGCGCGGTGGACGCCTTCGTCGCGGCCCAGGCCGGGCCGGCGGTCAGCGCGAGCATGCACTGGGAAGGTGCCGGCGTGCGCCCGCTGGTGGTGCCGGCCGACCACCCGGCCACCCTGGCGGCCCGGCGAGCCCTGGGCGCGGCGTTCGGCACCGACACGGTGCTGATCACCCGGGAAGGCGGATCCGGCCCCGAGGCCGAACTGGCCGGAACCATCGGTGCGCCACTGGTGTTCCTCGGCGTGATGACCAACGAGGACCGGATCCACGCCCCGGACGAGCGGGCGCCGGTCGCGCTGCTGCTCAAGGGCGCCGAAGCGGTGGCGCACCTGTGGCGGGAGCTGGCAGGGCTGGGTCGCTCCGGCATGGGATGATCCGGGCATGGGCAGGCACGCGGAGCGGTCGTCGGGCGCGCGCCGGCCGGGCGCAGCGCGCGCGGCGGAGGCCACCGACCGGCCGCCCGTCACCGGCCCGGAGGGCGGAACGGCCGGATCGCCGGCATTCACCGGCCGCGGCGGCGGGCGGGAGCGCGGCCGGTTCGCCACCATCGCTCCGGTGCTGGCCATCTGCCTGCTGGTCATCGGCGCGCTGGTGCTCGGGATCTGGTGGTGGAACGTCAGATCCGTCACCGATCCGATCGACGCCGACCCGGTGGACGCGTACGCCCAGGTGGTCTCCTCGCCGGCCTGCTCGGCCGGCGGCCAGACGCTGGTCCGGATCTCCGGCACGGAACCCCCGGTGACGGCGACGCTGAGCGGATGCGGCTTCGCCCGGGACCAGCGACTGGCCGTGCAGTACCTGGCGGGTCATCCGGATCAGGTGCGGCTCACCGGCAGTTCGGTGGCCGGCGCGCAGAGCCTGGCCGGCCGGCTGCTGCCCATCGGCATCCTGGCCGCCGGGCTGGTCGCGGTGCTGGCGACGGTGGCACTGCTGGTGGACCGCCGCCGGTCGCGGCACGCCCCGACCGCATCCCGGGTCACCGTCGCGCAGCTGCGGTCCCGCGCCCGGCCGCACTCCGACCCGGCCACGCCCGGATGGTCGGCCGGTGCCACCGAGCGGCCGCCGACGCCGGACGGCACCGGCGGCGCCGCCGGATCCCCAACCGCGGGCGGATCCTCGGCCGCCGCGGCCGGTCGAGCACCGGCGCCGGCACCGGATGGCCACGCGACGGCGGAGCCAACGGAGGTCACCGCGCGCCCGGACCCGGACCACGCGGACCTCAACGTGGTGCTGATCGATCCGGCCCGGGTGGACGGCACCGAACCGGCCCACCTGTTCCCCTCCGGCTTCGTGATGATCGACGAGCA
The DNA here is from genome assembly GCA_035708025.1 of Nakamurella sp. Classification (GTDB taxonomy): domain Bacteria; phylum Actinomycetota; class Actinomycetes; order Mycobacteriales; family Nakamurellaceae; genus Nakamurella. The sequence continues at coordinate 3,200 of DASSTH010000254.1, forward strand.
GTTGTTCACGCACAGCGGTCCGGAGGCGGGTGGCGAGCGGCCACCGGACTGACGGCCGGTACCGGCTCGGCGGGGGCCGCCCGCGGTCGCGGGACCGGTGCCGGCCCGGTTTTTGCCAGCTGCCGCCGAGGGACGGTGCCGCTCGTGCCCACCGTCCAGCCGGTCGGGGACGATTCCGGCGGGTGGATAGGCTGGCGCCGTGACCACCGCCGTTCGCCCCCGCCGACTGCCGCGCGCCGACTACCCGGTCAGCCGGTTCACCCTGGACAACGGGCTGCGGGTGGTGCTGGCGCCCGACCGGGGCAGCGGGGTGGTCGGCGTCAGCGTGCACGTGGATGTCGGCTTCCGCTCGGAACCCCCCGGCCGCACCGGGTTTGCCCATCTGTTCGAGCACCTGATGTTCCAGGGCAGCGAATCGCTGCCCAAGCTGGAGCACTCCCGGGTGGTGCAGTCGTCGGGCGGGAACTTCAACGGCTCCACCCATTTCGACTACACCGAGTACCACGAGCTGCTACCCGCCGGGGCGCTGGAGCGTGGGCTGTTCTTGGAGGCGGACCGGCTGCGCGCCCCCGCGATCACGTCCGAGAACCTGGCGAACCAGGTCGACGTGGTCAGCGAGGAGATCCGGCTGAACGTGCTCAACCGGCCGTACGGCGGCTTCCCGTGGATCCTGCTGCCGCCGGTGCTGTTCGATACGTTCGCGAACGCGCACAACGGCTACGGCGATTTCGCCGACCTGCGCTCGGCGACCGTGGAGGACTGCGCGGACTTCTTCGAGCGGTACTACTGCCCGGCCAACGCGGTGCTCACGGTGTGCGGCGACCTGGACCCGGAGCAGACCGCCGAACTGGTGCGCCGGCACTTCGAGGACATCCCGTACCGGCCGGCACCGGACCGCCCGGACTTCTCCGAGCCGTGGCCGGACGGAGTGCGGACCGCGGACCACCACGACCCGCTGGCCCCCACGCCGGCGCTGGCGATCGGCTGGCGGCTGCCCGACCCGGTGGCCGACCTGCCCGGCTACCTGGCGCATCTGCTGATGGGCAGCGTGCTGGCCGACGGCGAGTCCGCGCCGCTGCAGTCGGAGCTGGTCAACCGGCGGGCGCTGGCCACCTCCGCCTGGGCCGGCCCTGGCCTGCTGGGGCCACTGGACGGGCGCGACCCGGACGTCTTCCTGCTCGGGGCTCTGCACCCGACCGGGATCGCCCCCCAGCAGGTGGTCGACGCGACCACGGAGATCATCGGCAGGCTGGCCGACCGCGGCCCCACCGAGCAGGAACTCGGCCGGGCGCGGGCCAGGTTCAGCGCCAACCTGTTCCGCGAGTGCGACGCCGTCATCGCCCGGACCCGCAACCTGGGGCTGTTCGAGTTGCTGCACGGCCGGGCCGAACTGCTCGGCGAACTGCCCGTGCTGGCCGGGCAGATCGACGCGGATGCCGTCGCGGCGGCCGCCCGCTCGTTGGATCCGCAACGCTGCGCGGTGTTGCGGGTGGTTCCCGGAGGGCAGCAGTGATGGCGCGCAGGCGCACCCCCCGGCCGCGGACCGCGGCGCAGATCGCCCGGACCGCCACCGGCCCGCGACCCTTGCCGGACCTGCAACGCACCCGCGCCGGCCGGGCACCGACCAGCGCCCGGGCCGGGCTCGACAACGGCCTGACGGTGGTCGCGGTCCGCCGACCGAGCACCCCGATGGTGGAACTGCGGCTGCGGATACCCTTCGGCGGCAACGGCATCGCCCACACCGCCCGGGCCGAACTGCTGGCCGAGACCATCCTGCTGGGCACCGAGCGGCGCAGCCGGGAGGACGTGGACGCGGAACTGGCGGTGGTGGGCGGCCACCTGTCCGCCCAGGTGGACCCGCAGCGGCTGCTGCTGTCCGGGTCCGTGCTGGCCACCGGAATGGACGTGCTGCTGGACGTGCTGGCCGACGCGGTGACCGGCGCGGCGTACCGGCCGACCGACGTGCGCCGGGAGCGCGACCGGCTCGTGGAACACCTGGCCATCTCCGCCGCTCAGCCCTCGGTGATCGCCCGGAAGCTGTTGCAGTACCGGCGGTTCGGCGAGCATCCGGCGGCGCTGGAGATGCCGGACGCCGCGGAGGTCGAGCGGGTCGGGCCGGCCGCGGTGCGGGGCCTGCACCGGCGTGCGGTACTGCCGGGCGGCTCCACCCTGGTCCTGGTGGGCGACCTGCGCCCGGCGCGTGCGGTGGACGCCGTCACCGCCGCCCTGACCGACTGGACCGGCTCGCGATCGGCCACCGCGCTCGCCGCGCCGCCGGCCGTCTCCGGCGGCCCCGTCACCGCCCACCACCGACCCGGCGCGGTCCAGTCGCAGGCTCGGTTGACTGCCGGCGCGGTGCTCCGGTCGGATCCGGGCTACCCGGCCGCGCAACTGGCCAACATCGTCTACGGCGGCTACTTCTCATCCCGGCTGGTGGAGAACCTGCGCGAGGACAAGGGATACACCTACCACGCGCACTCCTCGCTGGAGTTCTGGCCGGGCCGCGCCGCCGTGACCATCGGCTACGACACCACGACCGAGGCCACCGCCGCCGCGCTGCTCGAGACCCGTTACGAGCTGGGCCGTATCGCGCTGTTGCCGCCCACCGACCAGGAGGTACAGGCGGCGCGGAACTACGCCATCGGCTCGCTGGCGGGCTCGCTGTCCAGCCAGTCCGGCTACGCCTCCATGCTGTCGGTGCTGGCCGGATCGGGCCTGGACGGCGACTGGCTGCGCGGCCATTCGGTCGCGTTGGCCGCCACCACGACCGAGCAGGTGGCGGAGGCGGCGCAGCGCATCTTTGCGCCGTCCGCGGTGACCGGCGTGCTGGTCGGGGACCTGGACGCCGCGGGCCCCGCGCTGTCCCGGCTCGATCACGTTCAGCTGCCCTGACGGACGCGCATGGCGGCCTTCCACATCGACGTCCCGGTGCTGTCCCGCGGTCTGCTGGACCGCAGCGAGGATGTGCGCGAACCGGCCGCGGTCGCGGCGGCGTGGCCGGGCGCCCGGGTGCTGCAGGTCGGCGAAGCGGGCCGGCTGCCGCTGGCGCCGGACGCCGGCGAGCCGCGGCTGGCCTTCGCCGATGCCGCGCGGTTCGGCGTCGCACCCCCGGCGGGGGCGGTGCTGCTGGGCAGCATCGCCGGCACGCACTACTGGGCCGTTCCGGCGGTGGTCGGGTCCGCCGGGACGATCCGCTCGGTCGGCCCGCTGCTGTCCGACGACGAGGCCGCCCTGGCCACCACGGCGGTCGCCCTGCTCGGCTGGCATGCCACCGCCGCCTACTGTTCGCGCTGTGGCCGGCCGACCGCGCCGGACGCCACCGGGCACAGCCGCAGTTGCCCGGTCGGGCACCAGGAGTTCCCGCGGACCGACCCGGCGGTGATCGTGCTGGTGCACGACGGCGAGGGCAACGCGGTGCTGGCCCGGCAACCGGGCTGGGCCCCCGGCCGGTTCTCGGTGCTGGCCGGATTCGCCGAGGCGGGGGAGTCGCTGGAGGCCACCGTGGTCCGGGAGATCGGCGAGGAGGTGGGGGTCGCCGTGCGGGATGTGGAATACCTGGGCAGCCAGCCGTGGCCGTTCCCGCGCTCCTTGATGATCGCCTTCGCCGCCCGGGCGCCCCGCGGCGCGGCGCTGCGGCCCCGGCCGGGCGAGATCGAGCAGGCTCGCTGGTTCTCCCGGGACCGCCTGCGGGCGATCATCTCCGGCAACGCCGAGGAGGGCATCACGCTGCCCGACCCGGTGTCCATCGCCCGGCGCATGGTCGAGGGTTTCGTGGCCGCACCGTGAGCGACCCGACCGGCTGTCGGACGGACCTGCCAGCATGGCGGGGATGACGGTGGACCTGCTTTCGGGGCTGGACGACGGCCAGCGTGCGGCGGTGCTGGCGCCCTCCGGTCCGGTGTGCGTACTGGCCGGCGCCGGGACAGGTAAGACCCGCACCATCACCCACCGCATCGCCCACCTGATCGCCTCCGGCCGGTACCCGGTCGGCGAGGTGCTCGCCGTCACGTTCACCACCCGCGCCGCCGGCGAGATGCGGCTGCGGCTGCGCGCGCTGGGCATCCCGGGGGTGCAGGCCCGCACCTTCCACTCCGCGGCGCTGCGCCAGCTGCGGTTCTTCTGGCCCCGGTCGGTCGGCGGCGAGCTGTGGCCGGTGCTGGAGCACAAGGTCCGGCTGGTCGCGATGGCCGCGCGCCGGGCGGGCGCGGGCACCGACACCGCGACCCTGCGCGACCTGGCCGGCGAGATCGAATGGGCCAAGGCCTGCCTGGTCCCACCGGATGAGTACCTGGCCGCGGTGGCCCGGGAACGCCGGGACACGCCGCTGCCCGCCGCCACCGTCGCCGCGGTGTACGCGGGCTATGAGGCGGTCAAGTCGGAAGCCCAACAGCTGGACTTCGACGACCTGCTGCTGCACACCTGCGCCGTGTTGGAGAACGACGAGGACGCCGCCCGCACCTTCCGGGCCCAGTACCGGTGCTTCGTGGTGGACGAGTACCAGGACGTGACCCCGCTGCAGCAGCGGCTGCTGGACGCCTGGCTCGGCGGCCGCGACGAGTTGACCGTGGTGGGCGACGCCAACCAGACCATCTATTCGTTCGCCGGCGCGTCCCCGCGGTACCTGCTGGAGTTCGACCGGCGCTATCCGGACGCGACAGTGGTCCGGCTGCAACGCGACTACCGGTCGACGCCCCAGGTGGTGACGCTGGCCAACCGGGTCATCGCCTCCGCCTCGGGCGCCAACATCCGGCTGCGGCTGACCCTCACGGCGGCGCTGCCGGACGGCCCGGCCGCCACGTTCGACGAGTATCCCGACGAGCCCGCCGAAGCGGTCGCCGTGGCCGAGCGGGCGGCCGGGATGATCGCCGGCGGGTTGCCGGCGTCGGCCATCGCGGTGCTGTACCGGATCAACGCGCAGTCCGAGGTGTACGAGCAGGCGCTGGCCGAGGCGGGCGTCCCCTACGTGGTGCGGGGCGGCGAGCGGTTCTTCCACCGGGCGGAGGTGCGGGCCGCGGTGGCGGCGCTGCGCACGGCGGCGGTCCGAGCCGCCGCCGAGGGCGATCGGGCGCCCGGTGACGGGGGACCCGGCGGGGGACCGGACGGTGACGGGGCAGGGCTGGTGCCGGCCGTCCGGACGGTGCTGGAACCGGTCGGGCTGACCGCGGTGCCGCCGCCGGCCGGTGCGCTGCGGGACCGCTGGGACGCGCTGTCCGCCCTGGTCTCGGTGGCCGAGGAGCTCGCGGCGGCCGACCCCGGCGCCGGCCTGGGCGCCCTGGTCGCCGAGCTGGACCAGCGCGCCGAGGCGCAGCACGCCCCCACCGTCGAGGGCGTCACGCTGGCCTCGCTGCACGCCGCCAAGGGCCTGGAGTGGGATGCGGTGTTCCTGGTCGGCCTCACCGACGGCACGGTGCCCATCCAGCACGCCGACACCCCGGAAGCGGTGGAGGAGGAACGCCGGCTGCTGTATGTGGGCATCACCCGGGCGCGGTCCCGGCTGGCGCTGTCCTGGGCACTCTCCCGGCATGCGGGGGGCCGGCGCAGCAGGCGCCGCAGCCGCTTCCTGACCGGCCTGGCACCGCAGACCGCGGCACCGGCCCGGGGCCGCGGGGACCGCTGCCGGGTCTGCGGCGGACGGCTCTCGACGCCGGCCGAGATCAAGGCCGCCCGCTGCTCGAAGTGCCCGTCCACGGCAGACCCGGAGTTGGTGGCGGCGCTGCGCGCGTGGCGCCGCGAGCGCTCGTCGCAGGCCTCGGTGCCGGCGTTCGTGGTGTTCTCCGACGCGACCCTGTTGGCCATCGCCGAGCGCCGGCCGACGGACGACGCGGCGCTGCTGGCGATCCCAGGCATCGGACGCAGCAAGCTGGATGCCTACGGCGAGGACGTCATCGCGATCGTGACGGCCACCCGCTGACGGGTCCCGGCCGCCCCGGACCGGCCGTGCTGTCCAGCTGGCGGCGGCGCGTTCGCAGGGCAACCTGGGCCCGAGACCCGGCCGCTTGGCAAAACTTTCGCAAAATCTGCGATGTCGGCGTAAATAGTGTTGCGCCCGCACCCCGGGGCCACATACTCTGGTCGGCGTCGTGATCATGCGACGTCCAGCTGCCTTCTGATCCGATGGGCGTGAAGGCCGAGATGCTCCGGGAGGTGCCGATGTTCCTCATGATGATCAATTGCGGTGGCAACGGCACCGGTGTGTCCCTCGTCGGGACGGCCAGCGAGCCGGCCACCGCGGTGGCGCGTGTGCGCCGGGCCGTTGCCCTAGGCGATCTGCCCACCCGTCGGTCGGGAGCCGAGCAGCTGATGTAGAACCTCAGCGCTTCGCCTCCTGGCCGCGGACCCCCACCGGGGACCGCGGCCTTTGTGTTTCCCGCCGACGGCACCCGAGATCCCTTCGGGGCCAACCGGTCCCGGAGACCAGTTCGAAGCACCAGGAGGTGAACGCCCATGATCGAGCAGTTGCTGGCAGCGTCCAGCGACCCGATCTTCCACGACGACCTGCCCTGTCACTTCGCCGACCCGGACCTGTTCTTCGCCGAGCGGCCGGACGACCTGGAGCAGGCAAAGCTGCTGTGTGGCGACTGCCCGGCACGTGCCGCGTGCCTGGCCGGCGCTCTGCAGCGGGCCGAGCCGTGGGGCGTCTGGGGCGGGGAGATCTTCGACCACGGCGTCGTGATCGCCCGCAAGCGCCCGCGTGGCCGGCCCCGGAAGGTCGCAGCATGAACCGGCAGCCCGGCGGATCACCGATCCGCACCCGGGATTGCCGCATCGTCAAGCCCGAGCATCCGCAACCGGATGCCGCCATCGTCAGGAGAATCGACATGTCGTTGCTCATCGAAGAGCTCGCCAGGGACCGAATGCGTGAGATGCATCGCGACCTGGAGCTGTCTCGCCGGATCCGCCGGATCCGTGCGCGTCGGCGGTCCACCAGCCAGCCCGCGCGGTAACCGTGGGCCCGTCACCACGACCCCGCTCCCCGTCCCTCAGGACGGGGGCGGGGTCGCTGGCTATCCGGCGTCCGGTCGCGCCGCGCTGGGCGCCGGGTGAGGTGGGGATGGGCGACGCGCAGCGGCGCGGATGCGTGGTGTCGCGCCGGCGGCGCCGGGTCGGTGCGGGCATAGTGGTGTGGTGCCAACCGAATCCGGGGCGGTGACCTGCGTGGTGTGCGGCGTCGGCGAACCGCAACCGCCGGTCTCGTGGGTCTGCGAGATCGATCCGCGACGAGGGACCGTGTGGCTGTGCCCGACGTGCGCCCGGGAGCATCTGAGGTCGATCGAGGCGCGCCTCGACCGGGAGTGGTGGTGACCGGCCCCGCCCCGCATTCCTTGCGTCTTGCAGCATGCGGGTAATAACGCGCACTCTGCAGGGCGCACGAGATGCGGCGAGGCGGCGTCAGTTCTTCGGTCAGTTCTCGCCGTCGGCGAAACCGGGCTGCCAGCGGGCCACGATCTCCCGAAATGGCGCGGTCGCGTCCAGCTGGCAGAGCACCCCGATGGAGCCGAACGTCACCCGGTGGATCATCAGGTATGACGGCGGCAGGTTCAGGTGCCGGGCCAGCTTGGACTCCGCGCTGGACAGGTCCGCCATCTTGGACGCCTCGCGTTGCATCCACTCCCTGGTGAAGTGGAATGTGCTGTGCCGCAGCGGTTCCACGAACGGCGCCACATAGTCGATGAGCGCTTCCGGATCCGGTTCGAACCGATCGGTGACGAACCCCTCGGCCCGCAGCTCGTCCAGCACGGCGTCGGCGTCACCGGCCAACGCCAGCCGGGACACCCGCCCGATGATCGTCGGCGAGCCGCCCGGCAGCCTGGCAACCGAGCCGAAGTCCACCACCGCCAGGCGTCCGTCATCGGTCAGCTTGTAGTTGCCCGGGTGCGGGTCGGCGTGCAGCAAACCAACCCGTTGGGGGGCCGAGAAGTGCAGCTCGGTGAGCAACTCTCCGGCCAGGTCCCGCTGCTCCGGGGTGCCGCGGGCGATCAGTTGCGCCAGCCCGACGCCGTCCACCCACTCCGAGACCACCACCTTGGGAGCGCTGGCCACCACCCGGGGGATCAGGATGCGTGGATCACCGGCGAACTCCCGGGCGAACGCACGCTGGTTGTCCGCCTCCAGGGTGTAGTCCAGTTCCTCCATCACCCGCTCGCGGAGCTCGGCGACCAGCGGCCGCATCTCCACCCCCGGGATCAACATGCCCAGCAGCGGCGCCATCCTGGCCAGCTGGTCCATGTCCGCCCGCAGTGCCGCCCCGGCCGACGGGTATTGGATCTTCACCGCGACCGTGCGGCCGTCGTGCCACACCCCGCGGTGCACCTGGCCGATGCTGGCGGCGGCCGCCGACTCGTCCTCGAACGAGGCGAAGTGGTCTCGCCAGCCGGTGCCCAATTGCTCGGCCAGCACCCGGTGCACGGTGGAGGTCGGCATGGGCGGCGCCGCGTTCTGCAGCTTGGTCAGGGCTTCCCGGTACGGCGCCGCGAACTCCTCCGGGATGGCCGCCTCGTACACGCTCAGCGCCTGGCCGAACTTCATCGCGCCGCCCTTGAGCGTGCCCAACACCTCGAAGAGCTGCTCGGCCGTCCGCCGCTGCAGCTCCGCCGACACCTCGGCCCGGTCCCGCCCGATCAGGCGCTGACCCCAGCCGAGCGTCACCCGGCCGGCCGCCGACAACGGGAGGCCGGCCAGCCGGGCAGTGCGCGTCAGAGCGCCACGGGGGATGTCGGACACAGCACCAGTGTGGCAAAGCCTCCCGCGGTGCGGAGCGGAATGGCAGCAATCGGACCCGCCCGGGACCCGCCCGCGCCGCTCATCCCTCACCCAACAGCCGGCATCCGCAGTCCGGATGCGGCTGCCAGGAGCGGCGCCGCACCAGCGGGGAACCCGTAGAGCGCTCCAGCGTGCCGTTGACGGTGTCCGGCTGCGCCAGCCCGTCCAGCAGGTCCAGCACCTGGCCCGCCGCCAGCCCGGCGGCGGCGTGCGACTGCAGCGCGGCCGGCGGCACCGGACGATCGCGCATCGCCCGGCCCACCTCCGGCCATCCCGGGTCGGCATCGGTGCGGGCGCGCTCCAGGCAACCCAGGCAGGCGGTGCGGCCGGGTAGCACCAGCGGACCCACCACCAGCCGCGCCTGGGTCACCCACACCGCGAGGTGCGGTATCCGCGCGGTCACCAGTGCGGCCGCGCGGCCCAGATCGGGTAGCGCCCCGTCGGCCTGCACCACGACCGACGGCGGCAGCTGCGGCGCCGGCCGGTGCACCCGCACTCCCGGTGCGGCCTGCCAGGCGGCGGCGTTCACCGCGGGCCGGCTGCCCAGCGGACCGGCCACCGGGCGGCCCCGGCCCGCAGCGGCCCGGCCGGCGTCCTGCTGGTGCACGTGTCCGACGCCGGCGGATGCCAGCAGCGCGCTGACGGTACCGGCCACCGCCCCGACCCCATCCACCACGACCACCGCGTCGGCTCGCGCACGCAGCAACCGGTCGGCGGTGGCCGGCCCGTGTTGGTGGCTCAGGGCCAGCCGCTCGCCCAGCAGCCGCGGCGCGGGCATGTCCTCCCGGCCTCCCGGGACCAGCAGCCCGGCGCGCGCCAGTCCGGAAAGCACGGCCTGCCACACCAGCGGGTCGCCATCGAACCGGGCGACGACCTCACCGGCCGGCTCGCGTCCGTTCAGGCCGGCCAGCACCTGCACCGCGCGGGCCGGGGCGTCCCGCAGCAGCAGTCGCCGAGGGTGCTCGGTGCCGATCTGCACGGTGGTCGCGTCCCGCTGGACCACCCTGATGTCCACCGGCAAGCCGTAGACGGCATCGAAGTTCACCCCCGCCATCGCGCCTCCTCGCGAGTCACGCCGGTCGTCATGCCCGGCGCCAGGCCGGCGCCGGCGCCCGGACCAGGCCGGTGCGGGTGCCCGGCCCCGGCGCCGCGACCGGACGGGGCTCGGCCCGCCCGGTCCAGGGTGACAGGTCGCGGTCGCGTCGCCGGGGAGTTGTCCACAGCACGCGGCGACCCGGTGACGGCGACGGCGCGGCGGCGGCCGGACGGGCACACCGGAAGACCGCGCCGCGGTCAGCGCGGTGGTGCGGGTGGCGCTCCCTTCCCGCCAGGTGTCGCGCCGGGATCGTCCCCGTCGTTTCTCAAGCGCTCCCAGATGCGGACGAGCTCGTTCAGGTCAGCCTCGTCGAGCCGATCGAAGAACAGCCGGCGCAGATCGTCGTGGTGCTGAACCCACGCCTTGCGCAACAGGCTGCGGCCCTGTGCGGTGAGGACCGCCGCGGCCCCGCGCCCGTCCTGTGGGGTGGGGCGCCGCTCGATCAGTCCCCGGCGCTCCAGCCGGTCGGCCAGCCGGGTGAACCCTCCGGTCGACATCACCTGACGCTGCGCGAGCTCCGACATCCGCATGCCGCCCCGGCCGGCCCGAGCGAGCAGCGACAGCACGCCGTACTCGGCCATGCTCACCTGTAGCGGCGCCAGGCCGGCCTCGACGGCGCGCCAGAGGTGGTGGTGCGTGTACAGGAAGCCTTGCCAGGCGGCGTCTTCCAGTTCCGTCAAGCGGGGGGCAGCGGGCACGGAAGAATCCTACCCCGTCCGGCGTTCTGTCTGCCAGCACAGGCAGCTATCCCAGTAGCTGCCTGTGCAGCAAGATAGATCCGGCCAGCCGGGCGCGCCACGAGGGGCGGTGCGGCCGCCGGCGGCGGCTCCCGGCCAGGAACGACGAAAGGAACGACCATGGAGAAGACAGCCGCGATCGCAGCGATGGACCACGGGCCGGGTGCGGGCGAACGGCCCGCATTCGAGATCGGGCACATGACGTTCGCCGAGATCACCCGGGATCCCCGGACCGGGGACCTGCCATCGGCACGGCAACGGGTGCGGGAGACCATCGAGCAGGCCAGAACCGCGGACCAGGCCGGGCTGGACCTGTTCGCGGTCGGCGAGCACCATCGGTCCGACTTCGTCGGCTCCGCCCCGGCGGTCGTGCTCGCGGCGGCTGCCGAGGCGACCGAGCGTATCCGGCTGACCAGCGCCGTCACCGTCCTCAGCTCCGACGATCCCGTCCGGGTGTGGGAACAGTTCGCGACGTTGGATCAGCTCTCCGGCGGGCGCGCCGAGATCATCGCCGGTCGCGGCTCGTACATCGAGTCGTTCGCACTGTTCGGCTACGACCTGCAGGACTACGCGGACCTGTTCCGGGAGAAGCTGGAACTGCTGCTGCGCATCCGCGCGGAGAACCCGGTCAGCTGGTCCGGCGCGCTCCGCCCGGCGCTCGAGTGGGCCGACATCGGCCCGCGCGCTGTGCAGGACCCGCTGCCGGTCTGGGTGGGGGTGGGAGGGTCCATCGCGTCCGCCATGAGCACCGGACGGCTCGGCCTTCCCATGGCGATGGCCTTGCTGCTCGGCCCGCTCACGCTGCATCGGCAGACCATCGAGGCCTACCGGCTCGCGGCCAGCGACGCGGGCCACGACCTCGGCTCGTTGCGGACCAGCATCAACCTGCACGGGTACGTCGGTCGAACCAGCCAGGGGGCCCGCGACGTGATGTACCCGTACTTCGCCCGCGGCATGATGGACAACAACCACCAGCGCGGCCGCGGGCTAGTGCTGCCGCGTGCCGCCTTCGACGCCCAGGCGGGACCGCACGCCGGCCTGCTGGTCGGCAGCCCGCAGGAAGTGATCGACAAGCTGCTGGCCTACCACGACCAGTACGGCATCGACCGGGCACTGGTGCAGATCGGCTTCGGCGGCATGCCGCAGCGCGACGTGCTGCAGGCCATCGAACTGCTCGGCACCGATGTCGCCCCGGTCGTGCGACGCGAAGTCGCCGCCAGCCGGAAGCAGGACTGATGCCGCAGCTCACGCCAGGCGCGGCGGGGGACACGGTCCGGGAGGTCGCGGGCGACGCGCTGCAGGTCGCCGTGGTCAACGGTAGCCCGAGCGAGAAGTCCAAGACGGCCGGGCTGGTCGAGGTGATCCTGCAGACGCTCACCGAGGCGCTCGCCGGCGAGGGCATCGGGGTCGAGGCGACCCGGATCGACGTGTACCGGCTCGGGCCCGCCTTCACCTCGGCCGTCGACCGCGACACGGCCGGCTCGGACGTCCAGGCCACGCTGAAGCAGGTCGAACAGGCCGATCTGCTCATCGCCGCGACTCCGGTGTTCCGTGGCTCCTACACCGGGCTGTTCAAGCACTTCTTCGACCTGGTCGACCAGTACGCGCTCGCGAACAAGCCGGTGCTGCTCGCGGCCACCGGCGGGGGAGAGCACCACGCGCTGGTGTTGGAGCACGAGCTGCGCCCACTGTTCGGCTTCTTCCAGGCGCTGACCGTCCCGGTGGCGGTCTTCGCATCCGCGGGGGACTTCGACGGCACCACGCTGTTGAACCCGCGCGTCTACGGCCGCATCGAGCTCGCGGTCACAGACGTCCTGCCGCTGCTCGTGCAGCGCTCGCGTTGGCGATGATCCGTGCCCCGCGGACCGAGCGGTCCGGCGGGTGCCCCCGGCGCTCCGGTACGCGCCGTCGGGGGCGGGCGCCGAGCGTGGGTGCAGGGACGCCGACGGCCGGCGGGCAG
>DASSTH010000255.1:0-3321 GCA_035708025.1 Nakamurella sp.
CGTCGGGTCCGTCGGCGTCCCGCACACGGTGGCGGTCGATCCCCGCTCGGCGGTCGACGCGACGGGTCGGTGAGCGGCCCGCCCGCTGCGCCGACGTCGGCAGCCGTGAGCCGGTGCCCGTAGCCGAGCGCTGCCCGGCTCGGCTCCACCGAGCCGCCCGGATCACCGTCACCGATCTCCCAGGCGGAGGGTGCCCCCACCCTCCGATCACCGTCACCGATCTGCCGGGCCGAGGGTGCCGCGCCCTCCCGATCACCGTCACCGATCTCCCGGGCCGAGGGTGCCGCGCCCTCCCGATCAACGTCACCGATACCGGGCAGAAGATCGGCGAGCTCGAGTCAGGCGACCGCACCCGGGACGTCCGGAACGGGCCCGGCCCCAGCCGGCATCAGCAAGCGGATGCCCCACGGCACCAGGGCCACCGCGGCACAGACGAATCCGGCGGTGGCCAGCGCCAGATAGCCGGTGATGAATCCGAAGGGCATCAGCGCCGCGGCGGCGAGCAGACCCGCCCGCACCCGGCCGAGCTGTCCGGCGACGGCCGCCCCCACACCGAGCAGCACGAAACCGATGACCAGCGCCGGACCAGAGATGTTCATGATGGTGCGCGGCACGATCTGTGCCCGATCCATCAGGGTGCCCAGCGCGTCCAGGTCGCCGCCGAGATCTTGCGTCGTGCTCCAGTAGATCCCCTCGAAGAAGACCGGACCCGCCAGGCCCACGATCGCCATCACTCCCGCGGAGCGCCCCAGACCGGGCCGGACCACTGCGATCCGGTGGGCGATCGCGACGGTCGCCAGCATGAACAGCACGATTCCGGCGACTGTGAGGTTGAGGGCCAGTTGTGCCACCACCGGCTGCCGGGCGATCGCATGAACGAAGGCGACACCCGAGGCCTGGTAGATCGGGATGCCCAGCGCCGTGCCGGCGGCGGCCAGCAGCGGTGCGGCGATCATGCAGATGGCGCTCACCCGCGGCCCCGGAAAGTCGGGGACTTCCCGAGCGGATGTACGTGAGGATGGCAGGGTGGCGGCGCTACGGGTCATGAAATTGCCTTTCGATAGAAGTGGGTTATAGCCAATCGGGAGGAGGCACCAGCACCGTGGCTGATACGCGGACCTACCGATCGGAGCTGCGTCGGCAACGCGCCGGCCTCACCCGGTCGGCCATCCTGGGCGCCGCCCGGCGGCTCTTCGCCGACCGCAGCTATGAAGCGACCTCCGTGGCGGACATCGCGCGGGCCGCTGGGGTCTCGGTGCCCACGCTCTACGCCAGTGTCGGCACCAAGGCGCAGATCGCGCTGGCGCTGGTGCCGTTCATCAACGACGAGGTGGGCATGCTCGATCTGAGAGCTGCCCGAGACGCCGCGGAATCCCCCGCTGAGCTGATCCGTGCGGACGTTCACCTCAACCGGGTGCTGAACGAGAAGTGCGGCGACATCCTGCTGGCGCTGATCGGCGGGGCGCGGCGCGAGCCCGAACTGGTACCTGCGGTCACCGCGGGCCGGCACCTGCACCGCACCGGCCAGCAGATCGTCGCAGCGGGGCTGGTCGCCGGCGGTGGCCTGCGCGCCGGCCTCAGCGAGGCCGACGCCCTCATCGCGCTCACCCTGATGACCCTGCCGGAGACGTTCGCCCAGCTCGTCGGTGTCGAGGGCCTCAGCTACCAGCAGGCCGAGGAATGGTTGGCCGCCGCCCTGCAGCGGCAACTACTCCGCCGGTGACGCAGCCTCCGGCGCACCGATACGCGGAGATCGCGAGCCCGCCGCACCCCGGTTGCCGGGCGGCCAGCCGCACACCGGTCGCCGGGCGGCCGGCCGCAGGCCAGTCGCCGGGCGGCCCGCCGGGCGCCACCGCTTGCCCGCCGGCCGGTCGATCAGCCCAGCGCCGCGCGCACCCGCTCCGCCTCCCGGGCCGCGGCGTCCCGCAGGGCGGTGACGGACGGCCCGGCGGACAGGATGCTGCGGCTGGCGGCGGGCAGCACCGCACCCGCAACCGCACCGAAGACGCCCCGCAGGTCGTCGGCGGAAGCCCCCTGCGCCCCCAGCCCGGGGGCGAGCAGCGGCCCGTTCACCCGGGTGAGGTCGGCGCCGAGCTGGGTGACGGTGGCTCCCACCACCAGTCCGATGGAGCCCAACGGCGCCGCCCCGGCATTGAGTGTGGCTGCGGCGTCGGCGATCTGCTGGGCCACCGTCACCGCCGGGTTCCCGGAGCCGGTGACGGGGTAGCCGCCGGAAGCCGCCGCCAACTGGACCTGCCCACCCTCGGCGTTGGAGGTGCGGCACAACACGAACAGTCCCCGGCCCGAGCCGAGCGCGGCGTCGATCGCCGGCTGCAGCGACCCGAAGCCCAGGAACGGCGACACCGTCAGCGCGTCCGCGGCCAGCGGGGACCCGTCGGTGAGGTAGGCGGCGGCGTAGGCGGCCATCGTGGAGCCGATGTCCCCGCGCTTGGCGTCCAGCAGGGCGAGCGCCCCCGCCTCCCGGACCTCAGCGAGCACCCGCTCCAGCACGGCGATCCCGGAGCTGCCGAACGCCTCGAAGAACGCCGACTGGGGCTTGAGCACGGCCACCGTGCCCGCCAGCGCCTCCACCGCCGTCAGGGCGAACCGCTCCAGCCCGGCGGCGTTGCGGTCCAGCCCCCAGGCGTCCAGCAACGGCGGGTGCGGGTCGATGCCCGCGCACAGCGGTCCGCGTTCTGCGATGGCCTTGGCCAGCCTGGCGCCGAACGGATCCCGTTGCGTCACGGTCGATCACTCCTGTCCTTGGATGGCATTCGCGCCGTGTATGGCATTCGCGACTCGGGCCCCGGCATCCCGGCAACCCCCGCCATTTCGCGAGGATCAACTTCGGCGGGATCCGGACGTATCGGACCGAAATCGTGATGTTGATCCTCGCCGGAGGAAGTTGATCCTCGCGGACGGGGGGTGGCGGTCGCGCGGTTGAGGCCGCGGATCAAGTCCGGCCCCGCGTAGATCAGCCCGGTGTACACCTGCAGCAGCGCCGCCCCCGCGTCGAGCATCGCCAGGCCGTCGTGCACCGCCCCGATGCCGCCGACGCCGATCACCGGCAGCCGGGTGCGCCCCGCCACGAACCGCACCACCTCCAGGGCGCGGCGCCGCAACGGTTCGCCGGACAGCCCGCCGGCCTGCTGTCCGCGGGCCGCGTCCGCCGGCGCCAGTCCGTCGCGGGAGAGCGTGGTGTTCACCGCGATCACCCCGGCCGCGCCGCGGCCCTCGCACACCTCCAGCACGTCCGCGATCGCCGCGTCGGGCAGGTCGGGGGCGACCTTCACCAGCACCGGCACGGGTCGTCCGCCGCGC
>DASSTH010000256.1:0-6371 GCA_035708025.1 Nakamurella sp.
GGTTCCGAGGTTGGTTACAGCGTACACGATGTGTACAGTGTAACCATGACTGACGAGATGCCGAAGACGATCGCCCACCTGTTCGCCGAGATGATGAACGCCCACGACCCCGACCGGGTCGACGGGTTCCTGGCGGCCGACTACATCAACCACAACCCGATGGTCGACGACGGCCGCGAGGCAAACCGTGCCCTCTGGGGCCGGTGGTTCGCCGCCTTCCCCGACACCCGGGTGGAGGTGGAGGACGTGGTCACCTCCGGCGACACGGTGGTCGGCCGGTTCACCTACCGGGCCACCCATGTCGGGTCCCTGATGGGCGAGCCGCCCACCGGCCGTCCGGTCGAGATGCGGTCCATCGACATCTGGCGGGTCCGTGACGGGCGGGCGGTGGAGCACTGGGACGAGCTGAATACGTTGGAGACGTTCGTCCAGCTCGGCTTGGCGGCAGCAGTGCCAGTGCGTCAGGACGGCGCCTGATGGGTCCTTCCGCACCGTCACCCGTTCGGGCCCGCCGGGAACGTGAGCGCGCCCAAGCCCGTACCGCGATCCTGGACGCCGCCCGTGAACTCGCCCAGCAGGAGGGTTGGGACGCGGTCAGCATGCGTCGGTTGGCCGGCCGGATCGGCTACTCGACCAACTACGCCTACCGCTACTTTTCCGGCCGCGACGACATCCTGCTCGCCCTGGTCACCGACGGGTTCACCCGGCTGGCCGAGGCGATGCGCGCCGCCGGACCGTCACTGCACGCCGCCGCGGCGGCCTACCTCGACTTCGCCCTGGCCGAGCCGGACCTCTACCAGATCATGTACGGGCTCGGTGGGGTGCACGTCCCGGCGGCCGACACCGTCACCCAGGGCAACGCCGTCGGCCGGGTGATCGCCGACCTGCTCGAGACCGAAGACCCCAACGACGACCGCGTCGTGCGCATCTGGGCCACCGCACACGGCCTGCTGGCCCTGCGCAGCGCCGGGAAGCTTCCGGCCGACCGGACGTACCTGCACCGGCAACTGCGGACTGTCATCACCCAACTGCAACCCGACCAGGGCCAGCCCTGAAGGCGGTGCCCGCCACTCACCGCGGTCGGCGCATTCACCGGTCCCCCACCGCGGGCCGAACCGGTCGTTCCCCGGGTGTGCGTGAGGTCAACGTTTCGTAACGCACCGTGGTGCGCTTCGTCACATCGCGATCTTGGGTGCACACTACCCGCACCAGCCCGCACTCGCGGGCCGCTTTCGGGGAGGCGTCATGGATCTGCGCAAGCTGCTGGCGGAGGCGCTGGGCACGGCATGCCTGGTGTTCTTCGCCGTCGGGACCGCCACGCTGTGTTTCGGTTTCAAGCTCACCGGCTCCAGCGTCGCCGCGGGCGTGGTGGCGACGGCCCTGGCGTTCGGCCTGGTGCTGCTGGTGTTGGCGTACGCGCTCGGACCGATCTCCGGGTGCCACATCAACCCCGCCGTCACCATCGGCTTCCTGCTGGCCGGGCGGATCTCGGTGATGGACGCGATCGGCTACTGGGTCGCGCAGGTGGTGGGCGGCATCGCCGGTGCCGCGCTGCTGCGCGGGCTGTTCGCCGCCGCCGCGGACTACGCCTCACCGGTCGGGCTCGGCGCGGACGGCTACGGGGACAGCTCGATGGTTCACCTGAACGCCGGAGGCGCGTTCCTGGCGGAGGTCGTGCTGACCTTCCTGTTCGTCCTCGTGGTGCTGGCCGCCACCCGCAAGGCGGCCTACCAGCAGGTGGCCGGCCTGGCCATCGGCCTGGCGCTGACCACGGTGCACCTGATCGGCATCCCACTGACCGGAACATCGGTCAACCCGGCCCGCAGCATCGGCCCGGCGCTGTTCGCCGGCGGATCCGCGCTGTCCCAGCTGTGGCTGTTCATCGTCGCACCGCTGGTCGGAGGGGCGATCGCCGCGCTGGTCGCCCGGCTGTTCTACCCGGGCGAGGAAGAGGCTTCCAAGGCCGAACCCAGGGCCGAGCACATCACCACGCCACTGACCACCGAGCCGCGAGGGACCTGAACCCGAGAATCGTGGGCCTGGGCCGATCGGCCCGGACCGGATACCGTGTGGCCATCCTCGCGCCGCCGACCGCATCCCGGACCCCGCGACGGCGTGACGTCGGTATCGGCTCGGGAGCCGGGTGGAGGACGATCATGACGGTGCGGCAACACAAGTACCTGCTGGACGAGTCGGAGATGCCCACCCGCTGGTACAACATCGTGCCCGACCTGCCCGCGCCGCCGCCCCCGCCGCTGCACCCGGGCACCCGCGAGCCGGTCGGCCCGCAGGACCTGGCGCCGCTGTTCCCGATGGAACTGATCGCACAGGAGGTCTCGGCCGAGAGCTACCTCGACATCCCGGACGAGGTGCAGGACGTCTACCGGTTGTGGCGGCCCTCGCCGCTGTTCCGGGCGCACCGGCTGGAGCGCGATCTGGACACCCCCGCGCGGATCTACTACAAGTACGAAGGGGTGTCGCCAGCCGGTTCTCACAAGCCGAATACCGCCGTGCCGCAGGCGTTCTACAACGCCCGTGCCGGAATCCGCAAGCTCACCACGGAGACCGGTGCCGGGCAGTGGGGCACCGCGCTGGCGTTCGCCTGCGCGTTGTTCGGGTTGCAGTGCGAGGTGTGGCAGGTGGGCGCCTCGTACGACTCCAAGCCCGGTCGCAAGACGCTGATTGAGACGTTCGGCGGCACCATCCATCGCTCGCCGTCGCGGCTCACGGCGGCCGGCCGGGCGTTCCCCGAGGACCACCCCGGCTCACTCGGCATCGCGATCTCCGAGGCGGTGGAGGTGGCGGCGCAGCAACCCGATACCAACTACGCGCTGGGATCGGTGCTGAACCACGTGCTGCTGCACCAAACCGTGATCGGTGAGGAGGCCCTGCTGCAAC
Organism: Nakamurella sp.; assembly: GCA_035708025.1. GTDB lineage: Bacteria > Actinomycetota > Actinomycetes > Mycobacteriales > Nakamurellaceae > Nakamurella. The sequence continues at coordinate 2,899 of DASSTH010000256.1, forward strand.
TGCGCCAGGCGGGGGAGGACTCGGTCGACCTGGTGGTCGGCTGCACCGGCGGCGGCTCCAACTTCGGCGGCCTGTCCTTCCCGTTCATCCGGGAGAAGCTGGCCGGGCGCATGGCACCCACCATCCGGGCGGTGGAGCCCGCGTCCTGCCCGTCGCTGACCCGCGGTGAATACCGGTACGACTTCGGCGACACCGCGGGCATGACGCCGCTGTTGAAGATGCACACACTGGGCCACGACTTCGTGCCTGACCCCATCCACGCCGGCGGGCTGCGATACCACGGGATGGCCCCGCTGCTCAGCCACATCTACGAATTGGGCCTGATGGAGGCCGTCGCGATCGACCAGACCGAGTGCTTCGCCGCCGCGGTGCGCTTCGCCCGCACCGAGGGCATCGTGCCCGCCCCGGAGCCCACCCACGCCCTGGCGGCGACCGTCCGGGAGGCACTGGCGTGCCGGGAATCCGGCGAACCGAAGGTGATCGTGACGGCGCTGTGCGGGCACGGCATGCTGGATCTGGCCGCGTACCAGGCCTTCCTGGCCGGGTCCATGGTCGACTCCGGCCTGTCGGACGAGGCGCTGATGGCCGCGCTGCAGACCGTGCCCGCCGTCGGGTGACCCGCCGGTAGCCGGCAGGTCACCGCGGCTGATCAGGGCGCCGAGCGCGGGCCGGCCATCCGCCGTCCACAGCCGCCACGGCGCCGGCCGAAGAACAGCACCGCGAATCCGATCCACAGCAACGGGAACAACACGAACCCGTGGCTGAGGACGAGCAGTAGCACCACGGCGGCGATCGCCAGCAGCGCGCCCGCGCGTGGTGGACCGCCGGGCATCCGCCCCGCCCGGCCCCTTGGGCTCCGCCATGGGCCCGGACCGTTCCACCGGCCGGGTCCCGGCCGTCCGCCCGGGCCGCCCCACCGCACCGAGCCGTCCCACGGATCCGAGCCGCCCCACGGGCCGGAACCGGCTGCGGCCCGCCCGTATCCGGGCTCGGCGCCGCGCGCGGAGTCCTGCGTCGGCAGGTCGGCGAGCAGTGCCGGCAGCTCGTCCAGATAGGTGCTCGCGTAGGCCTGGCGCACCCGCTCGTCGTACTCCGATGCGGTCAACCGCCCCGCGGTGAAGTGCTCGGTCAGCACGTCCACCGTGGCCTGCCGCTCGGTGTCGCCCGCACGCATCCGGACGTCCTGGGGGTCTGTCATGACTGGTCCTCCTCACGATCCTCGTCGGTCTCGTCGTTGTCGGCGCCCTGGTCGTCGCCCAGGATCCGGTACAGGTCGGATCGGGTACGCGCCAACACCTTGCGGGCCTCCCCGACCTGGCGCGCCGACCCGGTGCGCAGCACATGCACGAAGGCCGATGCCACGCCGAAGACCAGGTCCCCCAGTTCGGCCTCGCCCTCGTCCCGCTCGGGCGCCACGCCCTGCCACAGGTCCTGGAACTCCTCGGCACGGTCGGCGACATGCGCCTGGCCGTCGTCGGTGAGCCGGTAGACCCGCCGCCCGTCCCGCTCGTCGGCCCGCACCAGGCCCTCGTCCTCCAGTTGCTGCAGGGTCGGGTACACCGAGCCGGGGCTCGGCCGCCAACTGCCGCCGCTGCGCCGCCCGATCTCCTGGATGATCTGGTACCCGTGCATGGGCTGCTCGGACAGCAGCGCCAGCACCGCGGAACGCACGTCACCCCGGCCGGCCCGCGGCCCGCGGTGCCGGGGTCCCCGCCAGGGGCCTCCCCACGATCCGCCCCACGACGCGCCGCCCCACGGCGGCGGGCCCCACGGTCCGGATCCACGGCTCCGGCCCTGGCCGTGGCCGGGCCCACCGGACCGCGGCGGCCCGAAGCCCGCCTCGCTGGCCAGCCGACGCAGCATGTCTGGGATGTCCCGGAAGTCGCCGGGCCCCGACGTCCACCCGCTCATGGTGCCCTCCTGATCGATCGTCGATAGGTCTCGATAGGTCAACGATATATCGACTACGGACGCTTTCAAGGGCTCCGGCGGTGAATCAGGGGGGATTCGGGGTTCTCCCCGACTCCGGTCCCACCCGGGTTCGCCTGCGGTTTCGCCCAGGATTCACCCATCCGGGGTGCTGGTAATACCGGATGGATCCCATACAGTTGTCGCTGTGTTGCCCGCGCGGGGTGGTTCGCGTGCGCGGGCACTTGCGGAGGGGCGGAGTCGGCGCACGTGGGGAGGACGGGCGCCGGTTCCGGGAGGTATCCAGGGAGGGGACAATGCCAGCGTCCGCACGGCGGGGGCGGCCACCCGAGGACCGGGTAGCGCGGCGACAGCAGATCTTCCGTGCGGTCGGGCCGTTGATCGGGGCCGACGGTGTGGCCGGATTCAGCATGGAGCGCGCGGCCGCCACGGCGGGCAGTTCGATCGGTGGGCTCTACCACTACTTTCCGAACAAGACCGCGTTGGTGCTGTACGGGCTGGACCCGGAGAACCTGCACCGGGTGTGCGCCGACTTCGCCGGCAGGCACGCCACGTTGGCCGTGTCCGATCCGGCCGCGGTGTTCTCGGCGGGCCTGACCGAGTTCGTCTCGGCCGGTCAGACCTACCTGCGTCCGTCGTGGGCGGCGGCCAGCGAACTGGACCCGCCATCGGCCGGGACGCAGCTCGAGCGAGCGGTGACGGTGCTCTGCGGACAGCTCATGCACCTGGTGACGGCGGCGCATCCGCGGCTGGCCCCCGGGTCGGCGGACCGGCTGGAGGCGACCGTGCGGCGCGCCTGGATCGGCGGCCTGGTCGACGAGGACGTGACGCCGCTGCAGCTGCGGGCCGAGCTGCGAGCCATCATCATGCGGGCGGTCGAACCGCCGATCGGACTGCTGGTGGTCGCCGAGCCGGCGGCCCCCCCGGTGAGCGGGGATACCGTCCCCGCGCAGCGCACCATGGAGTCCGCCGTGACCGCGGTGGCGCTGTAGCCGCACCGCCAGCACCACGAGGGCCGGCCCGAACGTGTCGCCCGGGCCGGCCCGTCACCGCCGCCGCGGTCGGTCAGCTGCCCGCCAGCAGCTCGTCCAACTTCTCGTAACCCTCGATGACGCCGGTGTCCATGCCGCTGGCCAGGATCTGGTCGCGGATCTCCATGGACTCCACCACGGACAGTCCCACCGTCCGGGTGCGTCCGTTGCCCAGGTCCTCCAGCGTCAGGGTCTCCAGGCTGACCCCGTCCGGGTACTCGGTGAAGGTGAACGTCTGCACCAGCCGCTCGTGCGGCCGCACCTCGTGGAACGAACCGTAGAACGACCATTCCTGGCCGTCCCGCATCGAGGTGTACCGCCAGCGGCCGCCGGTGCGGGCGTCCCACTCGTCGATCCGGGTGTCGATGCTGCGCGGCCCGATCCACCGGACGAACAGCTCGGGGTCGGTCCAGGCCCGGAACACCTTGTCCGGCGGGGCATCGAACTCGCGCACGATGCGGATCGTCGGCAGGTTCGGGTCCGCCTCGATGGTGGTCGGGTTGGTGGTGCCGG